>CAIWCQ010000210.1 GCA_903911165.1 uncultured Actinomycetes bacterium
CACAAAGAAAGCGTGATCGCATGGCGTCAGTGTGCGCGCACCCAACGGAGGGCTGCGACGCCGCAAAGGACACGACAACCGATGTTCACCTGGTGGCCCACCCGTGTTCACCGCGCAGCCGTCGCTCAGTCCTCGATGCTCAACGCCTGGGTGGGGCAGTTCTCGCAGGCCTGCTCAAGATCGACCCGGCGGTCCTCGCTGATGTCGTCGATCAGGATGTGAAGTGCGCCGTCGGCACCGATCTCGAAGATATCCGCGGCGGTCGCCTCGCACAGACCGATCGACGAGCACTTGGACTTGTCGTCGATGATCTTCATCGCTGGCTTTCGGGAGTCTGGGCCTCGGGAGTCTGGGCCTCGGGCGTGAACTGTGCGGTCATGGACATCACGGTATGGAAGAAGTTGCCGTTACCCAACTCCGGCTCGCCGACGGCCTGGATGTCAGGCAGGCGGGTCAGCAGTTCGCGGAAGATCGCGGCCAACTGGCGACGGGCCAACTGCGCACCCAGGCAGTGGTGGATTCCACCGCCGCCGAATGCGACATGCTTGTTCGGCGAGCGCGACAGATCAAGGCGCTCAGGATGATCGAACACCTCGGTGTCCCTGTTGGCCGAGGAGTAGAACATGATCACCTTGTCGCCCTCGGTGATCTGGTGGCCGCCGAGTTCGGTGTCGTGCGCGGCGGTGCGCCGGAAGGTCATGATCGGGGTGGCCCAGCGGATGATCTCCTCGATGGCCAGCGGCAGGCGGTTATCGAGGTCCTCCAGGAGCCAGGCGCGCTGCTCCGGGAAATCGGTGAGTGCCTTGAGTCCGTGGGAGATCGACTGTCGGGTGGTGTCGTTGCCGGCGATGATCAGCAGGGCGAAGATCGACGAGATGTCGTCGTCGGTCAGCCGTTCGCCGTCGACTTCGGCCTGGACCATCGCAGTCATCAGGTCGTTCTCCGGCTTGCTGCGGCGGGCGGCGATGAGTTCGTGGGCGATGCCATGAATGGTGGTGATGGTCTGGAATACCCGGGCCAACGGGTCGGCGCCCTGCAGCAGTCGGGGATCACGCCAGCCGTCGGCGAACTGCGATTCGTAGGCGATGGTGCGGCGGTGTTCCTCTGGGATGCCAACCATGTCGCAGATGTTGTGCATCGGAACCAGGGAGGCCACCTCGGTGACGAAGTCGACCTCGCCCTTGGCGGCGATGTTGTCGACGATGCTGCGGGAGTTGGCGACGATGTGCTCGTCGATCCGGGCCAGCTGTTTGGGTGTGAAGGCCGCCGCCATCAGGCGGCGGATCTTGGTGTGCCGGGGGGGATCCATCGCGATGAAGCCCTGGGCCGCGTCGAGAACCTCCAGTGGCAGCGACTCGAAGGTAATGCCCTTACCGGAGAGGAAATCACCGGGCCGCCGGGTCACCTCAACGAGGTCGGCGTGGCGCACCACGGCCCAGAAACCCTGATCGTTGGGATCGGCGAACATGCCGTTGCTCACCGGGCGGTGCCAGGAGATCGGGCGGTGGGCGCGCAACTCGGCGAAAACCTTCTCGCGGTCTGCCGCGGTGGCCGCCCAGAACTCCGAGGAGGAGATGTCGGCGGGGTCATACGGTCGCTCGGCACGGGTCAGGGTGGCGGTCATTCCACGAGCATCTGACATAAATCAGAAAATGTCAAGAGGGTTCGACGTTCAATTCACTGATGTCGTCTGCGCTAGACTTTGCCGCGTGACTGTCGTGGACCTCCGGGCCGAAACCCGGGCCTTCGGACGGGCCCGACTGCGCGAACTCGCGCTCGACGCGGCCCGCGACGTCGTCCTGACCCGCGGTTGGGCGGCGGTCCGGATGGGCGCGATCGCCACCGCGATCGGTATCAGCCGACAGAGCCTGCACGGCGAGTTCGGCACCAAGGACGAACTGGGCAACGCCCTTGTCATGCGAGAGACCACGGCCTTCCTCGACGGCGTCGCAGCACGGCTCGCCGAACACCCCGGAGATCTCGCGGGCGGGGTGGCGGACGCGGTCGAGTTCATGTTGTCGGCGACCCTCGACGATCCACTCCTGCAGACGATCCTCACCCGCGCGCCCGTCAACGGCGGCGATCAATCATTACTTCCGTTGCTGACCACCCGCGGTGAACCGCTGATCGAGCACGCGATGGAAATCGTTGGTCGCTGGGTCGGCGAACAGTGGCCATCAGCAGACCCCGACGACACCCGGATTATGGTGGAAAGCGTTGTGCGCCTTGCGCATAGTCATCTCCTAACCCAGACCCGGTCGCCGTCTGAGTCGGGTCGCGACCTGGCTTTGGTGGCATGCCGATGTCTACGCATGCCCGATCCGCCCCGCTGAACCCGCTACGCTATTTCCCAATCGCCCGGAGGGAACCGATGACGAGGATCGCAGCGCGGCAATCGCGCAGACCGCACCTGTCCTGGCTGCCCCGTGGATTGGTGGCCGGTGCGGCCGGAACCGCGGCGATGGCGACCTGGTACCACGTCGAACGCACGGTGCGGCGTGGCCGCTACACCGGCGTTGTCGCCCTGGCCGACGGAACTCCGGTCGAGGGCCTCTGGTCGCACGAGGGCCTGGACTACGACGACAGCATCGTGCCCGGCCAGATCGTGGCCAGACTCCTACGACTGCCCGAACCCACCCCGCGCCAGGCCGGCGCGATCACGCTGGCGCTGCGGTGGACGTACGGGTCGGCATTCGGCGTGGCGCACGTTCTGTTGCGCAATCGCCTCCGGGAGCCTTACGCCAGCCTGATCTTCGGCAGCATGCTGACCACGATGACGTCGGTGGCTTTCCCGGTGCTGGGCCGCACGCCGGTGCCGTGGCGCTGGCCGGTCGACGCTCAGATCAGCGCGGCCGGCAGCCACGGCGCCTACATCCTCACCGCCTCGGCACTGGACAACCTGCTGCGATGATCAGGCCGACCGGCCCCGCTGCAACCTAGTGTTCACCTTGAGATGTTCACCTTGATTTGTTCGCCTTGCGATCGTCGTCTTGACGGCCCAGGCCGGGCGGACTGAAACGCCCGCGGTGCAGGCCGCGACGGCGATAACCTACACACCTGTCCTGCCCTATTGCGCGGAAGGAAACACCATGGCAAGTCCCGAACCGGGCCGCCGCCACCGCGTCGTCGTGATCGGCTCCGGATTCGGCGGGTTGAACGCGGCCAAGTACCTCAAACGCGCGGACGTCGACGTGACACTGGTCGCCAAGACCACCAGTCACCTGTTCCAGCCCCTGCTTTACCAACTGGCCACCGGAATCCTCTCCACCGGCGACATCGCGCCGACCACCCGGCTGATCCTGAAAAAGGTCAAGAACTGTCAGGTGCTGCTCGGCGATGTCGAAGAAATCGACCTGACCAATCGGACCGTCACCTCGAGGCTGATGGCCACCGAGACGGTGCTGCCGTTCGACAGCCTGATCGTCGCGGCCGGGGCGCAGCAGAACTATTTCGGCAACGACCACTTCGCCACGTTCGCCCCGGGCATGAAGACCATCGACGACGCCCTGGAGTTGCGCGGTCGCATCATGGGGGCGTTCGAGGCGGCCGAGGTCACCACCGACCCGGCCGAGCGGACCCGACGGTTGACTTTCGTCGTTGTCGGTGGTGGACCCACCGGAGTGGAACTGGCGGGCCAGATCGCCGAACTCGCCCGGCGCACGCTTCCCGGGGCGTTTCGCACCATCGACCCGACCGAGTGCAAGGTGATGCTGTTCGACGGCTCGCCGTTCGTACTGTCGCCGATGGGGGAGAACCTCGGCCGCAAGGCCCAGCACCGGTTGGAGAAGATGGGTGTGGAGGTCCACGGCAACTCGGTGGTGACCGAAGTCGACTACCTGGGCGTCACGGTCAAGGACAAGGAATCCGGAGAGGAACGCCGGATCAACTGTGCCTGCAAGGTGTGGGCGGCCGGGGTGCAGGCCAGCCCACTGGGCGAAACCCTCGCCGAGCAGTCCGATGGGACCGAGATCGACCGGGCCGGCCGGGTGGTCGTCGAACCCGATCTGAGCATAAAGGGCCACCCGAACGTCTTCGTCCTCGGTGACATGGCATCGGTGCCCAACGTGCCCGGCGTCGCCCAGGGCGCGATCCAGGGCGCGAAATATGCGACCAAGACCATCAAGCGGATGATCGCCGGCACCGACGACCCGGCCACCCGCGTGCCGTTCAAATACTTCGACAAGGGCAGCATGGCGACGATCTCGCGCCACCACGCCGTGGCCAAGGTCGGCAAGCTTGAGTTCAGCGGCTACTTCGCCTGGCTGTCCTGGCTCGTCCTGCACCTGGTGTATCTCGTTGGTTTCAAAAACCGGGTCAGCACGCTGGTGAGTTGGATGATCACCTTTTCCTCGAACAGTCGCGGCCAACTGGCCACCACCAGCCAGTGGGTCTATGCCCGGCTGGCCATGGGCATCGTGGAGAAGCAGTTCCACGATGCCGCCGAACGCGCGGAGGAACGCGTCGAGGAACTCGACCCGGCGTAGAACCAGCGTCACAAACAGAGAGTGCGTGATGGCGAGATACAGCTACACCTGTGAGGATCACGGGGCGACTGAGGTCGCCCTACCGATCGGCACCGCGCCGCAACAGTTGGACTGCCCGCAGTGCGGCGAGGTTGCCCGACGGGTCTACTCCTCACCGATGTTGTCGGCGGTCGATCGCAACCGGATGTCCCTCATCGACTCCACCAAGGAGACAGCGGATCGGCCCGAAGTGGTCACATCCATCCCCCGAGGCGGCCGCATCAACAGCCGGCCGACCCCGATGGCGCCGCCGGACCCGCGGCTGCAAAAGCTGCCGCGTCCCTGATCCGGCGGGGCTCGGTCTAGTTCTTCCAGGGGTGCGGCGCCCAACCCTTGTGGTCTTTCCACAGCGACTTCGGCACGGCCATCCCGCCCGACACCTTGGGCACCTTGCCGTGGCCCGGCCGCAGGTCGACGTCAAAGATCGCCGTCGGCAGATACACCGTGGAGCAGGCATTAGGAATGTCGACCACGCCGGACAACCGCCCCTCAATGGGCGCGGTGCCCAGCACCATGAGTGCTTGGATCCGGCTGTAGCCAAACTTCTCCAGGAAGTCGATGGCGTGCAGGCACGCGCGCTGGTAGCCCAAGAACGGGTCCAGATATTTCTGCTCGCCTTCGAGGGTCACCGAGGTGCCGGAGAACGCCAGCCACTCGCTGTACTGCGGATCGGTGGTGCCCGGCATGAAGATGGCGTTCTCGCCGACGCCGTACTTGGCCATGCCGTCCTTGATCACGTCGACGCCGAGGACCATGTAGCCGCCCATCTCGATGGCGCCGCAGAACGTGATCTCGCCGTCGCCCTGGGAGAAGTGCAGATCGCCGAAGGACAGGTTGGCACCGTCGACGAACACCGGATAGAACACCCGGGTGCCCTTGGTGAAGTTCTTGATGTCCTGATTGCCGCCGTTTTCGCGCGGGGGAGCAGTGCGGGCAGCCTCGCCGGCCACCCGGTCAAAGTCCTTGCCCGTCAACGATCCGAGGATCGCGCTGTCCGGAAGGGGCGGCAGCGCCAGTGGCGGAACCCGGTCGGGATCAGTCGCAATCAGTGCGCCCTCGCGCTTGTTCCACCGAGCCAACAATTCCTTCGAGGGCGCGGTGCCCATCAGACCGGGGTGCTGGATGCCGACGTAGGACACGTCGGGCACGTGGCGACTGGTGGCGACGCCGCCGCGGAAGTCCCAGATCACCTTGTAGGCGTCCGGGAACCACTCGGTGAGGAACCCGCCACCGTTCTCGGTGGGGAAGATGCCGGTGTAACCCCACCCCTGACCCGAGATGCCTTTGGGGTCCTCGGTGTCGCAGGGGCCGATGTCGAGGATGTCGACGACGAGCAGGTCGCCGGGCTTTGCGCCTTCGACGCGGAACGGGCCGGAGAGCACGTGAACGCCCGGCAGTGGCGCGTCGCGAACGTCGTCGGCGGAGTCGTCGTTGCGGATCGCACCGTCGAACCACTCCCGGCAGTCGGCGCGGAATACGTCGCCGGGCTTGACCGTCACGTTGGCCGGAACGTCGGGGTGCCAGCGGTTGTGGCCGATGTGCTTTTGGTTTTGGAACGACTTCTTGTCATCGAGGGGGAAGAGATTTTTCGGCACTTGGGGTGTTCCTTCCTAGTGGGGTTGACCGGAGCGGTCGGATTTTCTACGCGGTCGCCGGTGCCGTGCTGCGCTCCGGTTTGATGAGAATTGCCAGGGCGCCGAAGACGACGACCCCGAAGACGGCCAAGCCGATGGCGAGGTCCTTGCTGGCGAATTCCTGCCAGCCTTCGGTCAGCAGCAGGAACGCCGGGATGGCCCCGGTGACCCAGCCCTGGACCACAGCGACCGCGCCGGTGTAGCGGCCCAGTGAGTCCCGCCCGCGACCGAGCAGGAAGAAGAACAGCAGCCACAGGAACGACCAGTAAAGCCAGATCACTCCGAACGCGTAGTCCTTGTCGCGGAAGGAGATCACCGCGTAGGCCACCGCGCAGATGGCGACGAATAACGAGAAGTAACCCAGGCCGGTGCCGTCGAGGTCGTTCCACAGATTCATCGCTACGTAGAGGTAGGTGAACCCGAACAGGTACAGGCCCGACGCCGCCATAATCTGCGTGGTGTTGCCGTCTGCGGTGAAGATCAGGTACGTCGGCGTGATCACCTGCAGGATCCCGACGAAGATATTCAATGGCACGGCGGCGCGGGTATCGACCCAGCCCAGCAGCATGCAGCCGTTCAGGAACAGAACCGCTCCAACGTAGAGAAGTCCGACAGATCCCATAATCCCCGCCCCCCCTTATGACTGCACGGCACTGAGCGGTGCAAGTCCAGTCATCGGTGTTGAGCGACAAGCGAGCCGATCCGGAGGATCAACTCGCTTCCAAGTTCGGAGATCGTCCCCTCTCGTGGGAAATAGCGGTGCGACGAACGCTGTCGCGACAACCCGATAGCACTGACACTCGACCCTCGAAGGGCGGACTGTGAGGGTTTTGGCGAAACACACACGAAATAATTCGTAATTTGGGTTATCTGCTCGAAACGCGATGAGCGGGACTTTCGCGTCGGCGACATCTGGCCTAGCCTCGAAATCGGCCCGGTTGCCCCAACCGCGCTAGGCGGTGATGCGGTGACACGACAGGCCCCCGGGACCCGGGCGCCGGCCGATGTGCTCGCCGCGGTGCCGGTCGAGGAACGACTGATCCTGCCGTGTCTGCAACGCATCCAGAACTCCTTCGGGTACGTCACCGATGACTCGGTGGATGCGGTCGCCGAGTTCCTCAACGTCAGCCGCGCGGAGGTGATCGGCGTACTCACCTACTACCACGATCTGCGGCGCACACCCCCGCCGCCGGTGGTGGTGGCTGTGTGTGTTGCCGAAGCCTGTCAGGCCCAGGGTTCACGATCGCTGATCAACGATATTGAAGTCGACTTCCGGATCACGCTCGGGGATCAATCAGCCTCTGCACCAATCGAATTCGCGAAAACCTACTGCCTGGGCAACTGCGCGCTGGGCCCTGCGGTCATGGTGAATGGACGGCTGGTCGGGCGCTGCGATATCGGCAGGGTACGGGCCGCGGTGGCCGCCGCGCAGGAGGGAATCCGGTGAGCGTGCGCGTCTATGTTCCCGGTGACTCGGCTGCGTGTTCGGTGGGCGCCGACGAGGTCGCGGCGATGATCGCCGAGTCGGCCGCCGCCGGGGGCACCACCGTGGAGGTGATCCGCAACGGATCGCGGGGCATGCTGTGGCTGGAGCCATTCGTGGAGGTTCAGACCGCCGCGGGGCGTGTCGGGTACGGCCCCGTCGCACCCGGGGACGTGGCGTCGCTCATCGACGCCGGACTGTTCGAGGGCCGAGACCACATCCTCGGGCACGGACTGGTCGAGGAGATCGAGTGGCTGGACCGCCAGCACCGGGTGAGTTTCGCCCGGGTGGGCCTGGCCGACCCGCTGGACCTCGACGAATACCGGAAGATGGGCGGCCTGGCCGGGCTGCGCCGCGCCCTGGACATCCCCGTCGAGGAGGTGGTCGGCGACATTCTGGCCTCCGGCCTGCGCGGCCGCGGCGGCGCCGGATTCCCCGCCGGGATCAAGTGGCGCACGGTGCTGGAGGCGCCGTGCCGCGACGGGTCCGATGGCGTCAAGTACGTGTGCTGCAACGCCGATGAGGGTGACAGCGGCACCTTCGCCGACCGCATGCTGATGGAGGGTGACCCCTTCACCCTGCTGGAGGGAATGGCGATCGCCGGGGTCACCGTCGGGGCGAGCCTCGGCCTGATCTACGTGCGCTCGGAGTACCCCGCCGCGATCCGCACCCTGCGCACCGCGGTGGACATCGCTCGCGTCGATGGCTGGTTGGGTGCCGACGTTTTGGGTTCTCATCGGCCCTTCGACGTGCGCGTCGTCGAGGGTGCGGGCTCCTATGTGTGCGGCGAAGAGACCGCCATGCTGGAGAGCCTGGAGGGCAAGCGCGGGATGGTGCGGCCTAAGCCGCCGATCCCAGCACTGCAGGGGTTATTCGGCAAGCCGACCCTGGTGCACAACGTGCTTACCTTGTCGGCGGTGCCGGCGATTCTGGCCGACGGCGCAGTGGCCTATCAGTCACTCGGGGTGGACCGCTCCCGCGGAACTCAGGTATTCCAACTCGCCGGGAATATTGCCCGCGGCGGGATCGTCGAACTCGCCTTCGGGGTGAGTCTGCGCGAACTCGTC
The DNA here is from genome assembly GCA_903911165.1 of uncultured Actinomycetes bacterium. Lineage (GTDB taxonomy): Bacteria > Actinomycetota > Actinomycetes > Mycobacteriales > Mycobacteriaceae > Mycobacterium. The sequence continues at coordinate 8,708 of CAIWCQ010000210.1, forward strand.
GAGGATTTCGGTGGCGGAACGCGTTCCGGGCGCCCCGTCCGCGCCGTCCAGGTGGGCGGACCGTTGGGCGCCTATCTGCCCGACTCCGCGCTCGATGTGTCGATGGACTACGAGGCTCTCGTGGCGGCCGATTCGATGCTCGGCCACGGCGGGGTGGTCGTCTTCGACGACACCGTGGACATGGCCGCCCAGGCCCGCTTCGCGATGGAATTCTGTGCCGTCGAATCCTGCGGCAAGTGCACTCCGTGCCGGATCGGCTCCACTCGCGGCGTCGAGGTCATCGACAAGATCACCGCCGGGATCGACCCGGAGCGTAACCTTGAGTTACTTGAGGAGCTCTGCGAAACCATGACCGATGGATCACTGTGCGCGATGGGCGGACTCACGCCGCTGCCGGTGCGCAGCGCGGTGGCGCACTTCGGCGAGGACTTCCACCGATCAGCGAACGGCGGGCAACGACAATGACACTCCTGAAGGAACCCGACCACGGCACGCCGGCATCGGCGTCCGAGCAGACGGTGTCGGTGGACATCGACGGTGTGATGGTGACGGTGCCGGCCGGGACGTCGGTGATGAGGGCGGCGTCCGAAGCCGGCTTGGCCGTGCCCAAGCTGTGCGCCACCGACTCGCTGCAGCCGTTCGGCTCCTGCCGGCTGTGTCTGGTGGAGATCGACGGGAAGAAGGGCACCCCGGTGTCCTGCACCACACCGGTGGAACCGGGCATGGTGGTGCACACCCAGACGCCGCGCATTGAGCGCCTGCGCCGCAACGTCATGGAGCTCTACATCTCCGACCATCCGCTGGACTGTCTGACGTGTCCGGCCAACGGCGACTGTGAACTCCAAGACATGGCCGGTGTGGTCGGACTGCGCGAGGTCCGCTACGGATTCGCCGGGGAGAATCATCTTGACGCGCCTACCGACACCAGCAATCCCTACTTCGACTTCGACGAGTCCAAGTGCATCGCGTGCAGTCGCTGTGTCCGTGCGTGCGACGAGATCCAGGGCACTCTCGCGCTGACCATCGTCGGCCGCGGCTTCGACTCCAAAGTGAGTGCCGGCGGAACGAATTTCATGGACAGCGAATGCGTGTCGTGCGGTGCGTGTGTGCAGGCCTGCCCGACGGCGACGTTGTCGGAGAAATCGGTCATCGAACTCGGCATCCCGACCCGCAGCGTGCTGACCACGTGCGCCTACTGCGGAGTGGGGTGCTCGTTCAAGGCCGAACTGCGCGGCGACGAATTGGTTCGGATGGTGCCGCATAAGGATGGTGGCGCCAACGAGGGCCACTCGTGTGTCAAGGGCCGCTTCGCCTGGGGGTACGCCACCCACCCGGATCGTGTTGTTGCACCGATGATTCGGGACGCCATCGGCGATCCGTGGCGGGAGGTGTCCTGGGAGCAGGCCATCGACTATGCCGCCCGCCGGCTGAGCGGAATTCAGGACACCTACGGCCGCGACAGCATTGGCGGTATCACCTCCTCGCGCTGCACCAACGAAGAGGTTTTCGTGGTGCAGAAGATGGTCCGGGCTGCCTTCGGCAACAACAACGTCGATACCTGCGCTCGGGTCTGCCACTCGCCGACCGGCTACGGGCTCAAGCAGACCTTCGGTACCTCGGCCGGAACTCAGGATTTTAAGTCGGTGGCCGCCGCCGACGTCATCGTCGTGATCGGGGCCAACCCCACCGATGCGCATCCGGTGTTCGCATCCCGGATGAAGAAGCGACTGCGCTCCGGCGCGCACCTGGTGGTTATCGACCCACGCCGCATCGACCTGGTGCGCTCCCCGCACATTCAGGCTGAACATCACCTGCAGTTGCAGCCCGGCACCAATGTCGCCGTGGTGAACGCAATGGCGCACACGATCGTCGACGAGGGACTCGTCGACACCGAGTTCGTCGCGCAACGCTGCGACCCCGAGTTGTACCGGGAGTGGGAGGAGTTCATCCGACTGCCGGAGAACAGCCCCGAGGCCATGGCGGAATTCAGCGGAGTGCCCGCCGTCGACGTCCGGGCTGCGGCACGGCTGTACGCCGCCGGACCGAACTCGGCGATCTACTACGGCCTCGGCGTCACCGAGCACAGCCAGGGCTCGACCATGGTGATGGCGATGGCGAACCTCGCCATGGCCACCGGGAACATCGGTCGCGACGGCGTCGGGATCAATCCGCTGCGCGGCCAGAACAATGTTCAGGGCTCCTGCGATATGGGGTCCTTCCCGCACGAGTTCCCCGGCTACCGTCACGTCTCCGACACCGTGGTGCGTGAGCAGTTCGAATCCCTCTGGGGAACGATGTTGCAGTCCGAGCCGGGCCTGCGGATCCCCAATATGTTCGACGCCGCCGTCAGCGGTGACTTCAAAGCGCTATTCGTCCAAGGTGAGGACATCGCCCAGTCAGACCCGAACACCCATCACGTGGTGGCCGCGCTGGAGTCGTTGGAGTTGCTGATCGTTCAGGATCTGTTCCTCAACGAGACTGCGAAGTACGCCCACGTGTTTCTGCCCGGCACATCGTTTCTGGAGAAGGACGGCACGTTCACCAACGCCGAACGGCGGATCAACCGGGTGCGTCCGGTGATGAAGTCCAAGATCGGCAAGCAGGAGTGGCAGGTCGCCTGCGACCTGAGTACCGCACTGGGCTATCCGATGCACTATGAATCCGCGGCGCAGATCATGGACGAGATCGCCTCGCTGACACCGACATTCGCCGGGGTGTCCTTCGGCCTGCTCGACGAGGTGGGCAGCGTGCAGTGGCCGTGCAACGCCGAGCATCCACTGGGCACACCGATCATGTACATCGACCGATTTACCCGTGGCGACGGCGCCTTCCAATTGACGCCCTACGTGCCCACCGATGAGCGCAGCACCCGGCGTTACCCACTGCTGCTGACCACTGGCCGGATCCTGAGCCAGTACAACGTCGGCGCCCAGACCCGCCGGACGGCGAATGTCGCTTGGCATGAGGAGGACGTCCTCGACATCCACGCCTCCGATGCTGAGATGCGCGGGATCACCGACGGCACCTGGGTGAGCCTGGCCAGCCGTGTCGGGTCGACGGTGCTGCGGGCCCACATCTCCGACCGGGTTCCGCCGGGCGTGGTCTACACGACGTTCCACTACCCGGTCAGTGGCGCCAATGTGGTTACCACCGACAACTCCGACTGGGCCACCAACTGTCCGGAGTACAAGGTGACGGCCGTGGAGGTCGCGCCGCGGCTTCGCGGTCCGGAGCACGCGGAGGCAACCGCCGAGACCCAACCGGCGGTCAGTCGCTAGCCGTGCCGATCGAGACCCTCATCCGGATGGGCCAGCAGATCGCCCGCAACAACTGCGCGCTGCCACCGGATCGCGCCGCCGATCGGATCGCCAAGCATCTCAACGCGTTCTGGACGCGCGCGATGATCGCCGAACTGCAGGCATTCGCCAGCACCGATTCCGGTCGGTTGGACCCCAGTCTCGTTGCAGCCCTGCGGCAATTGGCTGCGAGCGGCTAAGCCCTGCGACGGTCAGTTGCCGTCATTGTTCTGGTCGTCATTGTTCTGGTCGTTGTTGTTCTGGTCGTTGTTGTTGCTGTTGTTCTCGTTGCACTGGCGGACGGCCTGTTCATCGGCGCCGGCGCACACCGAGAAGTACGTCGACGCTCCGGTCTGGCCACCGGCATTGACCGCCACGAAGGAACCCGACTTCGATCCGGTAGCGCCGGCACCGGAACCGCCGTACTGGCCGTAACCGCCGCCTCCACCGCCGGAGCTAGTGATGGTGTAACCCTCGCCCTGCCAGATGCCGGTGTAGTAGTCGACAACCTGCTGGGGCTGCTGGCCGTCGACGGAGTAGCGGGCGAACTGCACACCGTTATCGGTCCGGGTTTCCTGCTGGGTGGCTCCGGCGGGGGGTTGCGGCAGACCCGCTGGGGCTGTCGTGTCGGGGCCTGTCGTGCCGGGGGCTGCCGTGGC
>CAIWCQ010000211.1 GCA_903911165.1 uncultured Actinomycetes bacterium
CGCCCGCGGCATTGGCGATCTCCACGGTGGTCGACTCCACATCGGCTGGCTTGACGGCCAGAATCACGAAGGCGACGTTTTCGACCGCCTCGGCGACCGAGGCGACCCGCACCGAGAAAGTCCGCGAGAGGTAGTCGGCCCTCTCGGGCACCTTCTCGGCGAGTACGAGATCCCGGACTTGGTGCCCGGCCCGAAGCAGCCCACCGAGCAGAGCCTCCCCGATGTTGCCGCCGCCGATGATCGCGATTCGTGACATGCCGAAACCCTACCGACCGGGCAGCAGGGCCAGTTGCCGGGTTTGCACCACGATGCGCCCGGCGGAGTCGACCACCGTGTGATCCTCATCGAAGAAGTCCTGCCCGATCAGGGTGGCGGTGCAGAGCACCCGCAGCCAACCGGGGGCCGGCAGGCCGCGGAGGTAGGCGGTCAGTTGCACGGTGGGCGCCCAGCCCCGGCGCCCCAGGGCATACGGCACTGGCATCGAGATGTCGCCGCACATCAACGCGAACAGCTCATCGACCACGTCCCCCTTGGGGCGCACCCAGATCTTGAACGCCAGCCCAATTCCGTCGGGGCCAGTTCCGTCGGGGCCAGTTCCGTCGGGGCCAATTGCGTCGGGGCCAGTCACGACCGGATGGATGTCGCAACCCCGGGCCAGATTGTTGATGACAGCACCGGGGTGACCGGGACCGATCACCGGCACGTCGGCCGGCGGTTCCGGGCTCATCAGCGCGGTCACTGGGTTGTCGGCGAACAGCGGTTCGGCGGCCTGCTCGAGTTCTGCGAGCGTGACCACCGCATGCACACAGGCTCGTTGCCCGGCAATCAATTCGACGTCGACCAGTCCGATCCGCCGCCCCCTCTTGCGCACCGTGGTGACCAGACGCACCGGACCCGGATCAGGAGCCGACAGGAAGTTTACCGATACCGCGACCGGATGCACGCCGGCACCGCCTTGCGCCCGGTAGGCCTCGCGGGCGGCTTTGGCGCACAATGCCACCATCACGCCACCGTGGATCTTGGGGCCGATCGTCCAGTGCTCGTTGAGGTTTCCGTCAAACTCACCCTGCCGGCCGGGGGCCGGGCGCAGGGCCATCGCGTCGGAAAACAGTGGCGGCGTCGCTGAGTTCACTCGGGTCACCGCAGCAGGTGGGTTCGGGCGAACTGCAGCGACTCGGTCAAAAGCTCGTCGCGTTCAGCTTTGTTGCGCGCTGCCGAGGTGGTCACCTCGAGAATGACGTGTCCGGTGAACGCACTGGCGGCCAGCATTTGACAGACCTCGACGGCGGGCTGGGTGCCGCGCCCCGGCACGAGATGCTCGTCGGTGGATGCACCGGTGCCGTCACACAGGTGCAGATGCACGAGCCCCTCCCCCATGCGGCGGGCCATGTCGAGGGCATCGCTGCCGGCAGTCGCGGTGTGCGATAGGTCAAGGGTGTAGTGCGCGTGGTCACCATCGAGCGGATCGTAGGACGGTGCGAACGCAGAGACCGCCGGCCCCGGTAGCCCGCCGCGGCGGCGCATCCGTTCGATCGAGGGCAGTCCGGAACCGAAAAACCGGTCGGCGCGGAATGGGAACATATTCTCGACCGCGACGTACACGTCGCTGCGTTCCTCGAGCCAGGCCACCTGCTCACTGAACCCGTCGGCGTAGCGCCGTTGCCATCGGAATGGCGGGTGCACGACCACTGTCTGCGCGCCGAGTCGCTCGGCAGCCTGAACGCTGCGGTTGAGTTTCGGTATCGGATCCGCGCCCCAGACCCGCTGTGAGATCAACAGGCAGGGCGCGTGAACTGACAGCACCGGCATGTCGTAGCGCCGCGAGAGTTGCGAGATGGCGCCGACATCCTGGCTTGCGGATTCCGCCCAGACCATCAACTCGACGCCGTCGAAGCCCAACTCGGCTGCGCTTTCGAAAGCCGCCTCAGTCCGCAAGGGATAGACCGAAGCCGTTGAGAGACCGACCTTGATCGCTGGGCGCACTGATCGGGTCAGTTCGTCTGGAGTAGGGCCAACGGCCCGAGCGTGACCAGCGCGCCCACCGCCACCGCGATCAAGGTGCTGGAGATGTCCTCGGTCTTTCGAACCAGCCGAACCGCGATTACCAAACTAAGAATCACCAGCACCGAAAGCACCAGTGCAACAATGTTATTCCACCGCCAGAGCTGATCGAATCCGATGAAAAGCCCGGCGCCGAAAACGACTGCAAGCACCGACTGCACAACCGCCACCAACCCGTGACGTAGCGCGGTCAACCCACCTTCGCGGGGCCACTCCTGCGCCGCAGGTGTTCGATCCGACGCCACGAATTCATCAGACCCTGCAGGGCCGCCGCGGGCGAGGTCGTCCGCGACTGTCTCGCCGCTGAACAGCGCGCCTTCGGCGGACTGTAGATACGAGCGCAGATCCTCAGCCTCGTCCTCCGGATCGCCCACCAGATCGTAAAGATCCATCGACTGGTCGACCGGGTCGTAGGTCATCTGCTCGGCGCCGGAGGGCCGCCGCAGGACGCGTGGATCGTGACTGAGTTCGGGACCCGGACCGCGTCGCGGCAATGGAACATCCGACAACGGTGGCGCTACCCCCGGGGCCGGGTCGGAATAGTCGACGGCGGCGGTCGACTCAACGACAACATCCGTGTGGTCCGTGTGGTCGGTGTAGTCGGGGTAGTCCGTGTAGTCGGTATCGGCCAACGGCGATGTCTCGGAATGCTGAAATTGCTCGGCGAGCTCCTCAATCGGTTCCGCAACGAAGGTTTCCGCAGCGAAGGTTTCTTCAACGGTTTCCGCAACGAAGGTTTCCGCAACGAAGGTTTCCGCAACGGTTTCCTCAACGAAGGTTTCCGCAACGAAGGTTTCCGCAACGGTTTCCTCAACGGTTTCTTCAACGGTTTCTTCAACGGTTTCTTCAACGAAGGTTTCCTCAGCGAAGGTTTCTTCAACGAAGGTTTCCTCAACGATGAGCTCTTCGACACCCGAATCGTCGGCAACAAGTTCCTCGGCAACAAGTTCCTCGGCAACTGGGTCGGCGGCAACCGGATCGACGATGACCGGAATCTCGCCGGTGAGCTCTGCCACGCTCAC
>CAIWCQ010000212.1 GCA_903911165.1 uncultured Actinomycetes bacterium
CCGTTGAGCAGAGTCCCGTCAACGTCGGTCGCGATCAGGGCTGGAAGCATCAGGGTTCCTGCGCGGTGCGACGCGCCCGCTGCATCAGGGTTCCTGCGCGGTGCGACGCGCCCGCTGCATCAGGGTTCCTGCGCGGTGCGACGCGCCCGCTGCAGCGACTCGGATTCATCGAGAAGGGTGGCCTCGGTCGGCGTCGGTGCGCCGCCGCCAAGCCGGCGCGGAACCCAATAGGCGCCCGGCGGGTGCGGATAGAGCTCTTGGACGTCATGCAACAGCGTGGTCATCGCCGCGCGCAGGGCCGCATCCAGTTCGATGGCAGACCCGGTAGGTAGCAAAGGTCTGCCGATCTGCACGACGATTGGAATCTTGTTGCGGCCCAGGTTCTTCGGATGACCTTTGGTCCAAATACGCTGCGATCCCCAGACGATCATCGGGATGATCGGCACCTGAGCCTCCAACGCCATCCGGGCCGTTCCGCTCTTGAACTCCTTGAGTTCGAAACTTCGGCTGATGGTGGCCTCCGGATAGACGCCTACCAGTTCACCGGACTGCAGTGCACGCACCGCCTCTGCGTAGGCGGCCGCACCGGCCTGACGGTCCACCGGTATGGCCCCGGTGTGCTTGATCACAAAGTTGACGATTGCGACCTTCTGCATCTCGGCCTTGGGCATCAGTCTGATCCAGCGCCCTCGCCTGCGGCCGGCCAAGCCCACCGGGAGGAAATCGACGTAGCTGGTGTGGTTGGCCGCCACCACCGCTCCGCCACGGGCGGGCAGGTTCTCCACACCCTGATAGGTGATCGTGATGCCCGCAGCCTTGGCCGCAACAAAGGCGCCGAGCTCCAAGGCGCGATAAACCAGTTCCATCGGCATTCAGCTTGCCGTGCCGGTGCCGCGCTGCTCGCGGCGGGCGGCCCGTTCGGCCAATTCCGCGGTCTCGAGTTCGGCGGCTTCGGCGGGTGTGGGCGCGGCGCCGCCGAGTCGGTGCGGCACCCAGAACTCATCGGCCGGATACGGACCGTAAGCGTCCTGAACGGCTTCGAGTAGGTGCTGCATACGCGATCGCAGCAGCGCGGTGAGTTCGGTGGCCGGCAGGCTGGGCGGGATCGGTTCTCCGACGGCGATGGAGATCGGAACCTTAGGCCGCCACATATTCCGCGGGTGATCCTTGGTCCAGATGCGCTGAGCACCCCAAACGATGTGCGGGATGATCGGCACATCGGCGGCGATGGCCATGCGCGCCGCACCCGACTTGAACTCCTTGAGTTCAAAACTGCGACTGATCGTCGCCTCCGGGTACACCCCGACCAGTTCACCGGCCTCCAGTGCCCTCACCGCCGCATCGAATGAGGCCGCACCACTGGAACGGTCTACCGGGATGTGCCGCAGGCTACGCATGATCGGGCCGGTGACCGCGTGATCGAAAACCTCCTGTTTGGCCATGAACCGCACCAACCGAGATGGCTTAAGCCGATAGAACGGCAGACCCGCGAACGTGAAATCGAAGTAGCTGGTGTGGTTGATCGCCACCACAGCGCCGCCTTTTGCGGGCAGATTCTCCATGCCGGTGATGGTGAACTTCAAGCCCTGAATCCGCCACAGCAGACGAACAGCCGCGATGACAGTCCCGTACGCCGGTTCCACGCTCGTCAGCCTAGTGCCGCACCGGCCGCTAAACTCCGGATAGATGCTTCTACTAGCGGAGAGGAAATTCGTGCAGGTCACCAGCGTCGGCCATGCCGGTTTTCGAGTCGATACGCACGCGGGCAGCATCCTGTGCGACCCGTGGCTCAACCCGGCCTATTTCGGTTCTTGGTTCGTGTTCCCCGACAACAGCGACCTGGACTGGGCCGCCCTCGGTGACTGCGACTACCTCTACATCTCGCATCTGCACAAAGACCACTTCGACCCCGCACTGCTCACCGAACACGTCAACAAAGACGCCGTGGTGCTACTGCCCGACTATCCGGTTCCCGATCTCAAGCGTGAGTTGCAGGCGTTGGGCTTCCACCAGTTCGTCGAGACCGAGGATTCCGTCAAGCACCGCCTCAGCGGGCCCCGGGGCGACCTCGACATCATGATCATCGCGTTGCGGGCTCCGGCCGACGGTCCGATCGGCGACTCCGGAATCATCATCTCCGACGGCATCACGACGATGTTCAACATGAATGACTCCCGGCCGCTGACACTGGACCCACTGGTCGAATTCGGCGGCGTCGACGTACACATGACGCAATACTCCGGGGCGATCTGGTATCCGATGGTCTACGACATGCCCGAGCGCGCCAAGCAGGCGTTCGCCGTCCAGAAGCGCCAGCGCGGAATGGATCGCTGCCGGCAGTACATCGCCGACGTGGGCGCCACCTGGGTGATCCCGTCCGCTGGGCCGCCGTGTTTCCTCGATCCGGCACTGCGCGACCTCAACGACGACCACGGCGATCCTGGCAATATCTTCCCCGACGAGATGGTGTTCCTGGACCAGATGCGATTGAACGGACACCGCGGCGGATTGCTGATGATCCCCGGCTCGGTGGCGAATTTTGAAGGTGCTGAACTGGTTTCACTGACCCACCCGATCACTGAAACCGAAGTTGAAGAGATCTTCACCACCGGTAAAGCCGCCTACATCGCTGCCTATGCCGAGCGGATGGCCCCTGTGCTGGCCGCTGAGAAAGCCGGCTGGGCGTCGGCCGAAGGAGAGCCACTGCTGGAGCCGCTGCGAGCCCGGTTCGAGCCGATCATGCTGGCCGGCGACCAGATCTGCGACGGCATCGGCTACCCGGTCGAACTCAAAATGGGGTCCGAGACCGTCGTGCTGGATTTCCCGAAACGCACTGTGCGCGAGCCGATTGCAGACGAAAAGTATCGCTACGGCTTCGAGATCGCACCGGAGTTGGTGCGGACGGTGCTTCGAGATAACGAACCGGACTGGGTCAACACCATCTTTCTGTCCACCCGGTTCAAAGCCTGGCGGGTCGGCGGTTACAACGAGTACCTGTACACCTTCTTCAAGTGCCTTACCGACGAGCGGATCGCCTACGCCGACGGCTGGTTCGCCGAGGCCCATGACGACAGCTCGACCATCACCGTGGACGGCTGGGATGTTCAGCGCCGCTGCCCGCACCTGAAAGCCGACCTGTCGAAGTTCGGCGTGGTCGATGGCACAACACTGACCTGCAATCTGCACGGCTGGCAGTGGGATCTGGCATCGGGTCGCTGCCTGACCAGTAAGGGCCACCCACTGCGCAGTTCGCGCGCATGACCAGGCCGCCACGTCAGTACTACGACGATGGACTGGTGCAACTGGACCGCCATGCATTGACTTTGCGGCGCTATCACTTTCCGTCCGGAACGGCGAGAGTCATTCCGCTACAGTCGATCCGGGGCTACAAGACGCAGCCGCTGGGAATGTGGTTGCAGCGCTTCCGCCTGTGGGGCACCTCGGATCTGCGGCGCTGGCTGCCCTTGGACGCACGTCGGCCATTGAGATCCGTTTTGGTCACCCTTGACGTGCCAGGGGCCTGGCCCTCCCCGGCCTTCACCCCCGCCGAACCCGGGGACTTCCTGGCGATGTTCGACGAGGTCCTCCAACGCCGCCGGCCGCCGGAACCTCAGAACTCCGAAACCAGCTGACGAAGTTCCGACGACCGCGATTCCGCGGTGTCGTAAACCCGCACGATCGCCTCGTCTCCGGGTTGCAGGTAGGTCGATGCGCCCAGTGCGGTGTAGCGCGTCGCGCCGATACCGATCAGGACGGTGTCCGGCCGGCCGCAGGCCACCATCAGTGCACCGACATCCTCCAACGGGGTTTCCGGCGCACCTTTCTGATTGGCCAGCCGCTCAAGGATCCAGTCCAGCAGCATCTCGCCGTAGTAGGAGTAACCCGGCAATGGGCTGTCGACTCCGTATTCCGCAGTGATCCCGCCTGCGCCGCGCAGGTGACACGACAGCCGCATCGTCGCCGTGGGTCCTTCTAAGCTGAGGTCGTCGACGTCGAAAAACTCCCGTGCAACACCTTTGGAGGCCGGTCCCCAATTCTTCTTGCCGCTGATCTTGCGCGCGTTCGGCCGGCGGATCGAGCAGTCGTTGAATGCTCCGAGGGCGAACGGGCGGAGCGCGGCGACGATATCGCCGTTCCAACGCACTCGACAGGCCAGTCCGACCTCCGGCTCGATCTGCAGGTTCAACGCCGCGTCGACTGCCGGGGTCTCCGGCACCCGCAATGCATCATGGGAAAGCGGAAACTCACCGAGAAAGCTGGGGTGGCCGGGGGCGTACCACGGGAATATCCCCTTGGGGGCGTCGGGCTCACTCTTCACGGTTACGAAATCGGCTGCCTCACCGGCTTGTTCGAGATGGCCGGCGAAGTTTCCGGCCACACCGAAACCGAACCAGCCGCGCGCTTCGTCCAGATCAATGGCGATCATCGACGGGCGATCCCTTCACATCGAGGAACAGCACGGGGTGAGCACTTCGGTGCCGACAAAGGGCACCAATGCGGCAGGTACCCGCACACTGCCGTCCGGCTGCTGGTGGTTCTCCAGGATCGCGACCAACCAGCGGGTGGTGGCCAGGGTTCCATTGAGTGTGGCGGCGATCTGCGGTTTGCCGCCCGCATCTCGATACCGGGTGGCCAGCCGGCGGGCCTGGAATGTCGTGCAATTCGATGTCGACGTCAGTTCGCGGTAGGCCTGCTGGGTGGGCACCCAGGCTTCGCAGTCGAACTTCCGGGCCGCCGAGGACCCGAGATCACCAGCGGCGACGTCGATCACCCGGTAGGGAACCTCGATGAGTTCCAGCATCTCGCGCTGCCAGCCCAGCAACCGGAGATGCTCAGCCTCGGCCTGCTCGGGTCGGCAGTAAACGAAACCCTCGACCTTGTCGAACTGGTGCACTCGGATGATTCCACGAGTGTCCTTGCCGTAGCTGCCCGCCTCGCGGCGAAAACAGGTGGACCAACCGGCGTAGCGCAGCGGTCCGGCCGAGAGATCGAGAATTTCCTCAGCGTGGTAGCCGGCAAGCGGCACCTCGGAGGTACCCACCAGGTATAGATCATCGGCCTCGAGGTGATAGATCTCGTCGGCGTGCGCGCCGAGGAACCCGGTGCCGGCCATCACCTCGGGGCGGACCAGAACCGGCGGGATCATCAAGGTGAATCCGTTGGCCACCGCGAGTCGTACGGCCAACTGCAGCAGACCCAGCTGCAACAGTGCGCCATGGCCGGTCAGGAAGTAGAACCGCGACCCCGACACCTTCACGCCGCGCGCGGTGTCGATCAGTCCGAGGGCTTCGCCGAGTTCAAGGTGATCCTTCGGCGCCGAGATCGACCGCGGTTCGCCGACGACGTCCAGAACGACGTAGTCGTCCTCACCGCCGGGCGGCACACCCTCGATGATGACGTTGGGAATCGCCAGGTGGGCAGTGTGGAATGCGGCCTCCGCTTCGGCCTGCCGTGCCTGCGCATCCCGGACATCGGCGGCCAGCTGTTGCGCTTGCGCAAGCAGCGCAGGACGGTC
>CAIWCQ010000213.1 GCA_903911165.1 uncultured Actinomycetes bacterium
AACTCACCCATGTGGGTCGGCGACGCCTGACCGGTGTCGAGAATCCATCGGATGGTGTTGGCATGCCAGACGGCATCCCAGTTGCTCGGAATCGACTGCCAGTTCGGCATTCCCCGCCACGCGGCGACACCGATGGCCAACGCGCCGAAAATCACCCCGGCCGCCGCGACGCACTCCGGTGCATCCCGGCGCCACCCCGGCCGCGAAGGAGGCGCCGCCGACGCACCGCGACGCCGGGCCAGCACCACCCGGTAGCCCAGCGACAGCGCAATGACAACGGCGAACGTCAGCAGCGCGCTCAGTGCGTTCCACCGGATGCCGATAGCCCCGAACCCGACGATCGCCAGACCCACCACGCCGTAGGTCACTGCGGGTCCGACCGCCACGGCCAACCACCGGTTCAGACCGGCGGCTACAGCGACGACGGTGCCCGGGACGGTCAGTACCAGGACTGCGATCAGCACCCCGGAGCCGAAGTTCACTGCCCCAATCCGAAGTTCACTGCCCTAGTATGGTGAGGCGATCCGGATCGCCGACGGGCGGGTAAACGCGCCGTCAAAGGGGTTGCCGTGGCTCGTGGACTGCCCGAAGGTTGGTGAGATGGCATACGACGTCGCCCGGGTGCGCGGCTTGCACTCCGCACTGGGCGACGGGTGGATCAGATTCGATACACAATCCGGAATGGTCGTTCCGGAGGCGGTCGCCACCGCTGTCTCGACGGCGTTTCGGGGCACTGTGCCCAACACCTCCAGCCCGCACCCGGCCGCACAGCGCAGCGTCGTGCTGCTCGATGCGGCCCGGCGAGCGATCGCGGACATGGTCGGAGCGGACGCCTCCGGAGTCGTTCTCGGCGCAGACCGTGCGGTCCTTCTGACCTCGCTGGCCGACGCGTCATCGAACCGGGCGGGCTTAGGCAATGAAGTCGTGGTCAGCCGGCTCGCCGACGAGGCCAACATCGCGCCGTGGTTGCGCGCCGCGGACCGCTACGGCGCCAGGGTGAAATGGTCCGAGGTCGACATCGAAACTGGCGAGTTGCCGATTTGGCAGTGGGAGGATCTGCTCACACCCGACACCCGACTGGTGGCGATCCCGTCGGCGTCATCGACTCTGGGAACCGTCGTCGACGTCGGCGCAGTCGCGGCGATGGTGCACGATGTCGGCGGGGTGGTGGTGGTGGACCACTCTGCTGCCGCGCCGTATGCACTGCTCGGCATCAGTGAGGTGCAGGCCGACGTGGTGGCCCTGGATGTGGCCGCGTGGGGCGGCCCCCCGATCGGTGTGCTGGTGTTCCGCGATCCCACGCTGATCGAGACGTTCGGTTCGGTCTCGACGGATCCCGACGCCGTCGGACCGGCACGGCTGGAAGTCGGTGCGCACCAGTACGGCCTGCTGGCCGGTGTGGTGGCCAGCGTGGAGTACCTGGCCGCATTGGACGACGAGGCGCAGGGCAGCCGAGGTGGACGGCTTGCGCAGTCAATGAAATCCGTCCACGACTACCTGGACGTGCTCTTCGATTATCTGATGTCGTCGTTGCGCTCGCTGCCTTTGGTGACCATTGTCGGCGATCCTGAGATACGCATCCCGGTGGTGAGTTTCGTGGTCAGCGGTGTGCCGGCCGAGCAGGTGGTCGGCCGACTGGCCGACAACGGGGTACTCGCCACCGCCAATGCGGCCGCACGGGTACTGGATCTGCTTGGCGTCAACGAGATCGGCGGTGCAGTCACCCTCGGTCTTGCGCACTATTCGACGACGGCCGAGGTGGATCATCTGATCCGGACCCTGGCATCCCTGGGTTGATTGTCTGGGCTGATCGTCCGCGCTGATCGTCCTAGGCCGGAACGTCCAACACAATTTTCCCGGCAATCTCGCCGGCAGCCAGCACTCGGTGCGCCTCGGCGGCGTCCTCGATCGGGAACCGGGCACCGATGACCGGCCGGACCGTCCCCGCGGCGATCATCGGCCACACCGAGGCCATCACGGCCTCAACGATGACACCCTTGCCGTGCGGACCGCCGATCGGCCTGGCCCGCAGCGCGGTGCCGATCACCTGCAACCGCTTGCCGATCAGGGCACCCATATTCAGTTCAGCGGTGACTCCGCCCTGCATACCGATGATCACCAACCGGCCGTCGGGAGCCAACGCGTCGAGATTGCGGTGCAGGTACGACGCGCCCATGATGTCGAGGATGACGTCGGCGCCGTTGCCGTCGGTCGCGGCTCGAACCCGGTCGACGAAATCCTCGTCGCGATGGGAGATCACGATGTCGGCGCCGAGTTCGCCGCACAGGTCCATTTTGGCCGCCGAACCCGCCGTTGCCGCGACGGTGGCTCCCAGCGCGCGCGCCACTTGGATCGCGTGGCTGCCGATCCCACTGGCGCCGCCGTGCACCAGGATGATCTCGCCTGGCCTTAGTCGCGCGGTCAGCACCAGGTTGGACCACACGGTGCAGGCGGCCTCGGGCAGGCCGGCCGCGTCGGCAATGCTCACCCCCTCCGGAATCGGCATCACCTGGGCGGCCGGCACCGCGACGTACTGCGCGTAACCGCCCCCGGCCAGCAGAGTGCAAACCTGTTGTCCTAGAGCTAGATTCGAGACATCTCGGCCGATCTCGGTGATCACGCCGGACACCTCAAGGCCAAGAATGGGGCTTGCCCCGGGCGGCGGCGGGTACTTACCGGCGGCCTGAAGCAGGTCGGCACGATTCACACCCGCCGCGCGGACTTCGATCAGCACCTCGCCAGGGCCCGCTGAGGCGTCGGGGACCGTCGACCATGAAAGTCCCCCGGTGGCGTCGGTGACGATGGCGTGCACGCGTTCACGCTACCGGCAGCGAAACGGTCACAGACTCTGCGGGGAACCCTTAAATTCACGTCTTGTGAACACAATTTTCACTGCACGCAAGGTCGTCACGATGAACCCGGCTAATCCAGAGGCTGAGGCGGTCGCAGTTCGCGAGGGCCGCATTATCTGCGCCGGCACACTCGAGGAATGTCAGCGTTGGGGGGAGGCGACGGTCGATGATCGCTTTACTGATCACGTCCTGATTCCTGGATTCGTGGAGGCGCACGGCCACACCGCGGACAGCGGCAGTGAGCTCATGCCCTATGTCGGTTACTACCCATATCCGCTGTCCGACGGCTCGAGCACCACTCCAATTCGCAGCTATCCGGATCTCATCGCGCGCCTCAGGGAAGAAGACGCCAAGATTCCGGCTGGGGAAACTCTCGTCGCTAATGGTTTCGACCCGATCTACTTTCCGGATCTGCCTCGGCTGTCCAAGCGCGAGCTCGACCAGGTGTCGACGACCCGGCCCATTTTCGTCCGGCACGCTAGCGGACACCTGGCCACGGTCAACACCGCGCTCCTGCAAGCCGAAGGCATCACCAAAGACAGCCCGACACCGGGAGTCGGTAGAGACTCCGGCGGCGAACTCAACGGCGAACTCCAGGAAGCGCCGGCGATGACCCTCGCCACCGCGGCCTTTGGCAAGCTGATGGCGGCCGGCGTGGGAGCAAAGCCGATCCAGATCCACGCGGCCATGTGTCGAAATGCCGGGGTGACGACATCCACTGAGCTTGTCGGCACGCTGCTGATCGCCAGCGACCACGTTCAGGTATGGCAGGACACCGTCAACGACCCGACGTTTCCCGCACGGATGGTTGTTTACAACCTTCCCACCATGCCGGGTAGCACCGCCGACTACTCCGCCGTCGCCGACGCCGCAGTGAGACTGCGCGAGATCGAGTCCGACAAATTGCGCGTACCGGGCATCAAGCTTGTTGCCGACGGATCGATCCAGGGCTGGACCGCCGTGATCATGGAACCGGGCTACTACACCGGCGAGGATCATGGTCTCCTGATGTTCTCCCCGGAGGATCTCCTGGCCGCGATGAGGGCATTCCACGGCCGCAAGATCAATGTGCACTGTCACTGCAACGGAAACGGCGCCGGGCAGCTTTTCGTCGATGCAGTCGAGGAGGTTCTGCGCACCGATGCCTGGCTTGACCATCGGCACGTCCTGCAGCACTCCCAGACAACCACCGCAGCGCAGTACCGAAAGATGGGCCGGTTGGGAATCTGCGCCAACATCTTCACCAACCACATCTGGTACTGGGGCGACCAGCACTACGAGCAGACCATGGGGCCGGAGCGAGCCCGCGGGATGTGGGCTTGTCGTACTGCATTGGACAACCGGGTGCCGCTATCGTTCCACTCTGACTCCGGAGTCACGCCGATCGGCCACTTGATGACCATGTGGTGCGCGGTCAACCGGGTGACGCCCAGTGGAAGAGTGCTAGGTGAGTACGAGAAAATCACCCCCTACGAAGCACTGCACGCAGCCACCATAGGCGGCGCGTACCAAATTCACATGGATCACGAGATCGGCTCCATCGAGGCCGGGAAGTTCGCCGACTTCGCAGTGCTTGATGAATCTCCTCTCGACGTCGAGCCGATGGCGATCCGGGACATCGCGGTGTGGGGCACTGTGGTCGGTGGTGAGGTGTTCGAAGCCGCCCGCCCGTGAAACCACCGATCCCGGTCACTGTGATCGGTGGTTATTTAGGCTCTGGGAAGACCACCCTGCTGAACCATATGCTGCGGGAGTCGACCGGCCGTCGTATCGCGGTGTTGGTCAATGACTTCGGTGCGGTCGGAATCGACGGTGATCTGATCAGATCTGCCGATGGTGACACCATTACGTTGACCAACGGCTGCGTGTGCTGTGCGATCGGCAGCGACCTCATGACGGCACTGTGGTCTGTTCGCGATCGCGATGAACGGCCCGACCATGTGATCATCGAAGCCAGTGGGGTCTCCGACCCCGCCCCGATCGCTCACCATGCCCTGACGCCTGGGTTCGATCTTGACGGTGTCGTGGTGCTGCTCGACGCTGAAACGGTGCGCCACCGAGAGCGCCACTCGGTAGTGGGCCGTACCGTCCGTAGGCAACTTGTTTCCGCAGATGTACTGGTGCTGAATAAGATTGACTTAGTGACCTCCGACCAACTCTCCGATTTGAAGACATGGCTCGCTCGCGTCGCTCCGCGAGTACCGGTAGTGCCCGCCCGCGACGGTCGAGTGCCGTTGTCGGCTTTAGTGGGATTCGCTCACCATGGTCTTCCGACAGCCGAACCGTATGAACACAGCCGCGACTACACGGCCGCAAGCGTATCTTTCGATGGGCCTATCGCCCGTGTGGATCTTGAGCGCCTCCTCAGTGACCTGCCAGCCGGGGTATTGCGTGTCAAAGGCGTTGTTCAGCTTGACGACACGCCGGGGGAGCGCACCGTGGTTCATCGGGTAGCCAGTCGGCACACTCTCGGCACCGACGGGCCATGGCGGGCCGGGGAGGCAGGCCGCCTGGTTGCCATCGCTCTGGCCGGCACACCGCTTGATGGTTTTGGTCACGCGCTGCAAGACTGATTGATGAGCCGGTCGGGATCGCGGCAGCGTTCTCGCCATTTCGGTGGTGAGCACTAGGCTGTGCGGTGGTGGCGTGGCAGAGCGGCCTAATGC
>CAIWCQ010000214.1 GCA_903911165.1 uncultured Actinomycetes bacterium
CGGTGCGGCGGGCGGTGCGGCGGGCGGGGGCACAACCGGTGCGGCGGCAACCTTGGCCGGCGCGGCCTTTTTCGCGGGTGGTACCTCGGCGGGCTTTGACCCACCGAGCGCTTCGCGCAGTCGGCGCGCCACCGGTGCTTCGACCGTCGACGACGCAGATTTGACGAATTCGCCCTGCTCGCTCAGCCGAGCGAGGACTTCCTTGCTGGTAACACCGAGTTCCTTCGCTAACTCGTGTACGCGGGCCTTACCTGCCACTACATCTCCATCTCTAGAGGCGTGGGGTGGGCCGCGCCTCGGGTTTAGCTACGACGCATTGTCATCGCCGGGTCTTCACGGTGTGCTCATGTCTTTCCGATACCTGTTTCTCTTGCCGGCGAGCATCGCGAAATGCTCGTCCAGCGCGGATGTGTCCGGTGAACCGGTGATCCGGAGCGCTCGAGCGAAGGCCTGCCGCCGGACTGCTGCCGCGAGGCACCGGTCAACGGGGTGCAACCACGCTCCCCGGCCCGGGTGGGAACCTGACGTGTCGACGGTGACGGCGGATTGACCGTTTCCCATCGATACGGCCACCACACGGAGCAGTTCGACAGCCAACTCTCGCTTCCGGCAACCGATGCACGTCCGAACCGGACCTCCGGTGGGCGTCTCAGCGGCCGTATTCTCGCGCTGGATCACGGCTCACTCTACCGTCACCGCAGCTGAAGTCAGAACCGCGGCCATCCGGCGGCGCCCAGAGGCCGTCCAAGGACCCGGTTGACCCCGCAGCCAGGGCGGACCTGGCACGCTGTTCACCATGGCACTTCCCGCGATTGTGCCGATGCCGCCGGTGGCCAGCGGTGTCGGGCTGCCCTGGGATATCGCGGTCGCCGACCCGGTCTCCGCACTTGCCGCCGCGCGGGCCGAACTCGGTGACACCTTCGTCGTGGACAGCGGCGAGGACCGCTACCTCTTCACCTTCTCGGCACGTGGCGTCGAGTCCTTTTACGCGCTACCCGAGGAGGTGGCGAGCAAGGGGCTGGCCGATTTCCGGATGCTGCGCCGCAAGCTGCCCGATGAGATGTTCGTGGGCCGCCGCACGTTGCCGTCGGGGTTGTTCCGGCGCGATGACGTCGCCGCCTATCTGGCCAATCTGTCTGGCGCGCTGGACGTAGCCGAGCGCGAGCTCGCAGATCAGGGCAGCACCGAGGTGTTCGCGCTGACCCGTCGGCTCGCGCACCGGATGGGTCTGGCGTCCTGGGCCGGACCGGACTGCGCCGACGGCCCCCGCTTCGAGCGCCTCGTGGCTGCACTCGACGATCTCGACGGCTCCGAGGCGTTCGTCCACCCCGAAGCAATGGCCGCGGTGGCCGCGACCGGCAAAGCCGCCGAGCGCGCGGCCCTCGAGGAGATCGTCGAAGTGATCGGCGAGGTGATCGACACCCCGGCCGACAATCCGCTGTTCGTCCGCATCGCGAACGAATGGGCCGCATCACCCGGCGCTGAACGCCGCCGGGGCGTGGCGCTCGACGTCGCGCTGATCCATATCGCGTCGATGTCGAATCTGGCGGCCGCACTCGGATGGGTGCTCGTCGACCTGATCGGGCATCCCGCCGAACGCATCCGGGTGGCGGCCGGCGACATGGCGTTGGCTGAGCAGTGCGCGCTGGAATCGACCCGACTCGCTCAGCGCTCGATCATGCCGCGCTACGTTCTGGCCGAGGTGGAGTTCGCGGTTGACGACGTGACGTATTCGGTGGCACCGGGCACCACCATCGCCACGCTGCTGCCGCTGACCAACAACAGCGCCGGACCGGGACTGGAGCACTGGGATCCGCGTCGCTGGAACCGGCACCGTCTCGTCGAGCCCGCCGATCTGGCGTCGGTGAAGTTGGTCACCGCGTTCGGGCACGGCAGACACAGTTGCCCGGCGCAACAGTTCTCGTTGGCCGCAATGGCGATGACCGCAAACCGCCTCTTCGGCGCCTACGAGCTGACGCCGGATTGGGAGTCCCAGCCGGTGCCACTTCCGGTGCAGATCGGGGGCATCGCCCGTGCCGCGGGAGCCACTCCGGTCAGCTACCGCCGTCGCTGACGGTCGCCTCCGGCGCCGGGGCGTCGCCGCGGATATCGATCCGCCAGCCGGTCAGCCGGGCGGCCAACCGGGCATTCTGACCTTCCTTGCCGATAGCCAGCGAGAGCTGGAAATCCGGCACCGTCACCCGGGCTGAACGGGTGGCGACGTCGATCACTTCGACCGACACCACCTTCGACGGCGACAATGCGTTGGCGACGAACCGGGCCGGATCCTCATCGAAGTCGATGATGTCGATCTTCTCCCCGGACAGCTCACTCATGACGTTTCGCACCCGTTGGCCCATCGGGCCGATGCACGCCCCCTTGGCGTTGAGCCCGGCCACCTTGGATCGCACCGCGATCTTGGAACGGTGCCCGGCCTCGCGAGCGACCGCGACGATCTCGACCGACCCGTCGGCGATCTCGGGAACCTCCAGGGAGAACAGCTTGCGCACCAGGTTGGGGTGTGTCCGCGATAACTCGATGCGGGGCTCGCGAGTACCGCGAGTCACGCCGACGACGTAGCAGCGCAGCCGCTGACCGTGCTCGTAGCTCTCGCCCGGGACCTGTTCGGCGGCGCGAATCATGCCATCGGAGCCCTTGGTCTCGCCGCCGACGCGCACCACGATGTTGCCGCGGGCATTTTCGCGCGCGTCCTTCTGCACCATCCCGGCGACGATGTCACCCTCTCGGGCGGAGAACTCGCCGTAGACCCGTTCGTTCTCGGCGTCGCGGAAACGCTGCAGCATGACCTGGCGGGCGGTGGTCGCCGCGACCCGGCCGAAACCCTCCGGGGTGTCGTCCCATTCCCTGACGATGGTGCCGTCGTCGCCGGTCTGGTAGGCGATCACCTGAACCTCGCCGCTCTTGCGGTCGATCTCGATCCGGGCGTCGGGTTCGTGCCCCTCGGTGTGCCGGTAGGCGGTCAGCAGCGCTGTTTTGATGGTGTCCAGCAACTCCTCGACCGAGATACCCCGGTCGATCTCGATCGCGTGCAGTGCGGTGACATCGATGTTCATGCCTCGGCCTCCGTTTCGTGCATGCCGGCGAGTTCGAGTTCGA
>CAIWCQ010000215.1 GCA_903911165.1 uncultured Actinomycetes bacterium
GTGATCCTGCGCACCGTCATCGGCGCCACCGATCCGGCCCGGCTGGCCGCCCTGCGCGAAGTCTTGCCGCGGGTGTTGAGCCTGGGGCCGTGGGCGACGCTGGCCCTCTATCGTCCGAAACTTCAGCAACGCCGTCCGTGGCGGTATGTGCGCCGGCGCCTCGATGAGGCGGACGCGCTGTTGTACGCCGAGATCGCGGATCGTCGCGCCGATCCGAACCTGGCCGACCGGACCGACGTGCTGGCCATGCTGGTGCGCGCCGCCGGCGACGACGGCCGACAGATGAGCGACACCGAGTTGCGTGATCAGCTGATGACATTGCTGGCCGCCGGGCACGACACCACCGCCACCGCGCTGTCCTGGGCCCTGGAGCAACTGACCCGGCAGCCGGCGATCCTGGCCAGGGCCGTGCAGGCCGCCGAGGACAGCGCCGCCGGTGATCCGGCCGGGGACGAGTATCTCGATGCGATCTGCAAGGAGACCCTGCGGATCCGCCCGGTCGTGTTCGACGTGGGCCGAACCCTCACCGCCCCAATCGAACTCGGCGGGTACCGGCTTCCCGCGGGTGTCATGGTCGTCCCCGGGGTCGGACTGGTCCATGGCAGTGCCGCGACATACCAGGAGCCGGATCGGTTCGATCCGGACCGGATGTTGGGCTCCGATCCGAGATCAACGATCCTGAGCCCGACCACCTGGCTGCCGTTCGGCGGCGGGAACCGCCGATGCCTGGGCGCTAACTTCGCGTTGGTCGAGATGAGGGTCATTCTGCGCGAGGTGCTGCGCCGGGTTGAGTTGGGCACGACGACGGCGCGGGGAGAGCGTCAACGGGTGCGCGGGGTCATCCTGGAGCCGCACCGCGGCGCCCGGATTCAGGTGCGCTCGAGGCGTCCGGCCGCGACGGCCTCGCTGGCCGCACCGTCGGCCGCCCAGTGCCCGGTGCGCTAACGCCACCGGAGCAGCATTGCCAGAACGGCGGGATGCAGGCACGACCGCAGCGTCTGCAGGTCGTCATTCTTCAGCGCTTCCCGAACTTGAGTTGAGCTCATCTGGCCGAACGGATCGTCGGAGGCGGTCCGCACCGCGTAGATAGTGCCCGCCGCATCGCTGCCTTCCGTGCGGCCCGCACGCGTGACCACCGCGACCCCCGAAAGTCCCGCTCTCGCCGCGTAACGGAAGTGGTCCTGGCCGCACAGATAGATGACGCCGATGCCCTCGCCGGGAAACCGTTCGTGCAGAACGCGTTCGAGCGTGGCTGTGACCTCGGGAAAGTCAGGCCAGTGGCCCGAGACCGAGCTCTCCCAGGACGCCACCGCCAGGAACGGATGATCCTTGGTCGCGGCGGCGCACAGGGCGAGGCGTTGGGCGGCGGGAAAAAACGTCTCATCATGGTGCTTGCCGGACAGGTACTTGCCGGACAGGTAGGTGTCATGGGATGGCGAAAGGAATCCGCCGACGACGTCGAAGCCGTACTCGGACTCCAGCGTGTCTCGAGCGCGGTCGAACATCGCGACGTGCCCACGATGAATCGGGTTCAGCGCACCGGTGGTTAATAGCACGCACCGTCTGCCCCGCGGCGCGCGCGCCAAGTTTCCCGCGATCTTGTCGACGGGCCAGTGCTCAGTCGAAGACATACGCCGCGGCGACATCGATCCAGGCGCTGTAGCGGGGCTCCAACCTGGTGAGCCAATGATGCGGCCACACGTCGCCGTACCCGCCGCCGAGGAAGAACCCGGCAATGGCGCCGAGGGTATCGCTGTCTCCCCCGGTGGTCGCCGCTCTGCGCAATGCTTCCAGCGGGTCACCGGGAAGCATGTCGACGCACAGCAGTGCACATGCCAGCGCCTGGGGTGATTGCCATCCCTCACCGCCGTAGTGCGGAAGCGACGGGTCCGCTACCCAGGGATCAGCGAGGAACTTCGGTGCGGCGTTTCGGGCCTGCTGTAGCGCATCACGCACCGCCAGCATCCCGGATTGGATGAGATCGGTTGCTGCCATCGGGTTTCCGGCGCGCGGATGGTCGATCAACCACGGCGCGGCGGCGCTCACCATAGCGTCATCATGGCTGATTTCAATGGCGTGGTGAAGAAGACCGTCGCTCATCATCACCCTTGGATCGGACGCAATGATGATTCGGCGCAGCAGGCCGGCGGCCAGCAGTGCCGACGCGATGGCCGCGCCACCGCCATGGGTAGTCGCGGCCTGCCATGCCGACACCGGCTGCCACAGTCCGTCGGGCAGGAAGGCGCACGGCGAGACGCGCATCACCGCACCGCAGGCGTCGCTGTCAACCACGGTGGACCGACACCAGTCACGGCCAGAGTCCAGATCGCGCAGCGCGGTTCTCGTCGTGCGTCCGATTCCTCGCATGCCCGGGTCGTGCAGCCACGCGAGCCAGCCGGCGAGGATCGCCGCCTGCAACTCGCTCACACTCTTGCCGGCCGCACCATCCAGAGCCCGGGCAAGATGCAGGGTCATCTGGGTGTCGTCGGAGACGATCAGCCGTTCAGGAAGTTTCGGTCCCCGCAGATCAATCAGCGTCAGTACGTCGTAGCTGAGCCGTTCGTTGGGATATCCCCACGAATCGCCGTAGGCGACGCCGAGCATGGCGGCGCGAAAGTTCGATACACCTGTAACAGATGAACCCATCACAACTCCCCCGTGTGTTTGCAGATCTGGACAGCAAACATCGGCGTGCTGCCGCCATTCACCAGCGACAGCACGCCGACGTCCGCCACGGGGCTAGGCGCCCCGCTTGCGCTTCTTCTTCGGCGCCTCACCCATCGCCTCGGCGCGATCAGCCGCAGTGAAGCCCTCGCCGGCAAGGTAGCCACGCTTGAGATCGGACATGACGCTGGACGCCCGCGCGTAAGTGGCCTGGACCGTGGCATGCGACCGCTTGTCGTAGGTCATCGCGTAGCGCCGATCCACGCCCATCCGCTCGCCCACCGCAACGGCGTCGATGTCCGCACCCAGGAAGATGAACTCCCAGCCGTAGACCTCACGCTGCTCGGTGATCAGCTTCTTGACCGCCTCCCAGTTCCACTGGCTGCTGGAGTTCTCCATGCCGTCGGTCATGATCAGACAGATCACCTGGCCGGGCCGCTGATCTTCAGGCAGCGCGGCGAGCTGGGCGCCCACCTCGGTGATGAACCTGCCGGCCGAATCGAGCAGTGCTGTCATCCCGCGGGGCACCACGACGAACTCCGGCACCTCTGCGATGGCGGTGGACGGGTAGAGCACCTCGTACTCGGTGTCGAACTGCGCCAGCGTCACCTCGCAGTACTCCGGCTCCGAGCGTTGGGTGTTGATGAGCTCCCGCCAGCCGTCTTCAGTGAACTCCTTCGAGTCGGCCATCGAGCCGGAGCGGTCGAGCAATGCCGCGATCAGGGTCTTATTGGAATCGGTCATGTGTTACCTCCCTTTTGGGCAGACAAAAGGCCACGACGGCGTCCGGGGGCAGATGCCCCCGGTAACCGATGTAAAGCCCCCGAACTGCGAAGAACGGCCCATCCGAAGCGGCCGTGGTTGATACTTTTATTCTACCGACGGCCTCTGACAAGCGCACTAAACCACGGCACCCAGTTTCGTTAATTGGCAACGAAAATCACCTCCGCGCCTACCATTCGCGAATGGGCCTGCCCGATCCGCTGCGACGCATCCACGTCCCGCGCGACCTCGACTCGGTGACCGATATCGGACCCGAGGATTCAGCCGAGGCGGGTGGGGTCAGCGCTCGCAAGGTCGAGGCGATGTGGCGATCGGTCCGCACTTGGTATCGCAGCGGGGTCCATCCGGCGATGCAGGTGTGCGTGCGGCGCAACGGTGCGGTGATCCTCAACCGAGCCCTCGGGCACTCCCGCGGCAACGGCCCGCACGACGGCCGGGACACCGAGCGAGTGGCTGCGACTGTCGACACCCCGTTTTGCGTCTACTCCACGTCGAAGGCGATTACCGCCTTCGTGGTCCACAAACTCGCTGAACGCGGTGTGCTCGGCATCGACGATCCGGTCGCCGACTACATTCCCGGCTACGAAAAGCACGGCAAGCATGCGATCACCATCGGCCACGTGCTCGATCACCGAGCCGCGGTACCGAACCTGCCGCGCAAGGCCCTCGATCTGGACAACCTCGTGGACCGCCGGTACATGGCCGACATCCTCATCGAGGCCGCCCCCTTCGCGAAGGCCGGTCGCTATCTCGCCTACCACGCGGTCTCGGGCGGGTTCATCCTCGGCGAGGTCGTGCACTGCGCCACCGGCAAGACCATCCGCGAGGTGCTTGCCGAGGAGTTCCTCGATCCGCTGGGGTTTCGCTGGACCAACTACGGCGTCGCGCCCGACGATGTCGACAAAGTCGCCCTCAACTACGTCACCGGCCCGCCCACCGCACCGCCGCTGTCGAGCCTACTGAGCCGCGCACTGGGTCTCGGCCTGGACAACCTGGTCACGCTGACCAATGATCCACGTTTCCTCACCGGAATCGTGCCGGCGGCCAATACGGTGACCACGGCATGGGAGTTATCCCGGTTCTTCGAAATCATGCGTTGCGGAGGTGAACTCGACGGCATCCGGGTGATCGAGACCGACACGATTCGCGACGCTCTGATCGAACGGTCGCACCTGGAGATCGACTTCTCGCTGGGCTACCCGACGCGGTTCTCCCACGGCCTGATGCTCGGCGCACAGTTGGTGAGTCTGTACGGCCTGAACACCCAGCACGCCTTCGGCCACCTCGGCTTCTCGAACATGCTCGCCTGGGCCGACCCCGAACGGGCGATCTCGGTGGCCGTTCTCAACAGCGGCAAGCCGATCGTCTATCCGGAGATGTACCGCTTCCTGGGCACCATGCAGCGCATCACCAGCGAGATGCCCAAGGCGCCGAAGTCCGAGCGGATGCTGTAAGAACAAGCACGATTGACCCGGCTGCGAACAAGGAGACTGACATAGAAATTCTGCGCACACCCGATAGCCGCTTCGAGAATCTGCCCGGTTGGCCCTTCGAGCCGCACTACACCGACATCACCGATCCCGACACCGGGCAGGCCCTGCGGATGGCCTGGGTGGATGAAGGCCCGCGGGAGGGTCCCGCAGTGTTGCTTCTGCACGGTGAACCCAGCTGGTCGTACCTGTATCGGCACATCATCGCGCAACTCGTCGCGTCGGGTCATCGGGTCCTGGCGCCCGATCTGATCGGTTTCGGCCGCTCCGACAAGCCGGCCGACCGTGACGACTACACCTACGAACGTCACGTCGCATGGCTGAGCCAGTGGTTCACCGGGATAGACGTCCAGGACGTGACGTTGTTCTGCCAGGACTGGGGTGGGCTACTGGGCTTGCGCCTCGTGGCCGCCTATCCCGAGCGCTTCGCTGGTGTGGTTGTCGCGAACACCGGACTCCCGATAGGAACCCCGCTCTCCGACGGGTTCCTGCAGTGGCTGGCGTTCAGTCAGAGCACGCCCGACCTGCCCATCGGCCAGATCGTCGCGATGGGTGTCGATCGAGACCTGAGCCAAGCCGAGGTTGACGCCTACGACGCACCCTTTCCTGACGCCAGTTTCAAAGGTGGCGCATGCCAGTTCCCCACGCTGGTTCCCATCACGCCCGAACATGCCTCAGTGA
>CAIWCQ010000216.1 GCA_903911165.1 uncultured Actinomycetes bacterium
ACACTCTTTCCCTACACGACGCTCTTCCGATCTGGTTTGCGCCATAGAGGTTCCCGCAGCAGTACCCGCCCCAACCCACCCAGCAATTCCCGCAGCAACCGGACCCGGAAGAACCGTCGCGGCGCGATCCGTTGTCGATGATCCTCATCCTCGTGATCGTCACGGCGGTCGCATTGGCCGGTCTGCTGGGCGCGGAGTTGTACGCCCGCCGCACCGCCGACTCGATCGTCGCCAAAGCTGTCAGCTGTGTGGTCAAGGACAGCGCGACCGCCTCGTTCGGGATGCGGCCGTTCCTGGTGCAGCACTTCACCCACTCCTACCGCGACATGAAGGTCGAGACGGCCGGCAACCAGATCCGCGAGGCCAAAGGCATGAAGCTCAAGCTGACCCTCGATGACGTCCGGATCAACCCCACCGCGGAGTCAGCCGGCACTCTCGGCGCGCTGGACGCCGACATCACCTGGTCCACCGAGGGCATCAAACAGACCGTGCAGGGCGTTATCCCGTTGCTGGGCGGGCTGGTCAACAATGTCACCGCCGACCCCGCCGACGGAACCCTGGAAATCCAGGCAGCGCTCGGCACCGTGACGGTCAGGCCGCAGGTCGTTGATGACGGGCTGTCTCTGGAGGTGCTCAAGGTGAGCGGTCTGGGCTTCACGTTGCCCCGCGAAAGCGTGCAGCCCGCGCTGGACGTTTTCACCACCGCGTTGACCAAGAATCTGCCGATGGGCATTCGCGCCGAGAGCGTGGGCGTGACCGACGGTGGGGTCAGTGCCCGGTTCGTGACCCGAGACGCGACGATTCCGAATGGGCAGCAGGACGCCTGCTTCGCCGGAGTCGGCTAGAGAACCTCTTCGGCGCCGCCCGGATTACACCGGGACGCCACCATCGCGTCGTCGTCGACAAAGGGCCGCCAGGCCTCGAGGTTCCAACTGGTCTTGCCGGGCTGGGCCAACTCGGCGAAATGCCAGTGACAGATGAACTGGGCGCGCATATTCGGGCTGTCGGCCTCCGGCGCCCACGCCAGCACTTCACGCCAGGCCTGCTCGGACTGGACAGTGCTCTTGTCCAGTTGGCCGGCCACGACCCGGCCCGCCGTGCTGGGATAGACCCGCAGGCTGGCCAGGCCGGTGGTGCCGGCCCAGCCGACGTGGTCGATGTAAGGCCCGACGTGGTCGATGTAAGGCCCGCTGAGGTCCTCGGCGGCCGCGACGGGCGCCAGAGGTGCCAGGGGTGCCAGGGGTGCCAGTGGAAAAGCCAGCAGCAGCACGGCCAACGGCAGTCCACGCATGATCAGCGCGACTTCCCCTGAACTTCCAACAGTTTGGGACGGACGTCCACCAGATAGACGCCGGCGGCGACCGCGGCGATCACCACGCCGGTCACTCCCAGCACCCAGGACAGCAGGCCAGCGACACCGAGGATGCCCAGCCACTTCGGCTTGGTTAACTTATCGGCGGCGGGATAGGCATCAGGCCGTTGCCTGGCGGCGTTGACGAACGCGAAAGCGGTCACCGCGAAGACCGCCCACGAAAGAAAAACAAGGACGACACCCGCCAGACCTTCAAGCCTCATGGCTTCAAGGGTAGGCGGGTGCCGTCTCGTCGTCGAACCCGGTGGTTCTACCGGGTTTTACTTCTGGGTGACCCGCTTGGCCGGAGCCCGCTTGACGGTCTTCTTGACGGTCCGCTTGACCGCCCTGGCCGGAGCCTTGCGAGCCGGAGCCTTGCGAGCCGGAGCCTTGCGAGCCACGACCTTCTTGATGGCCTTCTTGGCCGGAGCCTTGCGGGCCGGAGCCTTCTTGACGGCCTTCTTGACGGCCTTCTTGACGGCCTTCTTGACGGTCTTCTTGGCCGGAGCCTTGCGGGCCGGAGCCTTCTTGACAGCCTTGACGGCCTTCTTGATGGCCTTGCGGGCCGGGGTCTTCTTGACCGGGAGGTCAACGCCGACCAGCTTGGCGGCACGCTCGCCGACCGCGCGAGTCTGCGCCGACACGTTGCCCAACGCCTCCTGAGTCAGCTCGACGGCCTGGTCGACGTAACCCTCGACACGGTCGGCGGCTTCCTTGAAGTCCTGCTGACCCATCAGCCGATCGATAGCGGCTTCGCCGCGCTCCACCAGGGAGTTGTAGGTCTCGGTGGCGTCGTCGAGAAACTCCTCCGCCGCCCTTCGCAACTCCTCGGTGCTCAGCTTCTCGCGCAGTTCGGCGGGCCGCTTCGGCAGCTTCTCCTGCAGCCGGGTCAACGCGGCGCGACGGTCATCCATCCGGTCGCCGGCCACATCGGCCCGATCCCGAAGGTTGCTCAGGATCTCGTTGACGGTCGCAAGAGCGAGGTCGGCGGCGCCGACCGCGGCCAGAAGCGGTGCCTTCAGTTCTTCAACGGTGTTGTACTCAGCCATTTCACTGGCTCCTTTCGATTCATTTTCTGTGATGATTCTTTTGGGATCATGCGGTGGTGATTGAACAGCGTTGCGCTGCCGCTCGGTGAAGCCCACTATCCGGTGGGCAACTCCTCCTGTGCAGCCCCGTTCTGCAAGCAGAACGACGTATAGATGTCGAGCAGCGCGCGCTTCTGCCGCTCGTTGATCGCGGAGTCCGCGACGATCGCATCCGGCACCTGGCTCTGCTGCCCGGGCTCAAGAAAGCCGGCCCGGACGTAGAGCACCTCGGCTGACAGCCGCAGCGCCTTGGCGATCTGGTTGAGCACCTCGGCCGAGGGCTTGCGCAGTCCTCGTTCGATTTGGCTCAGATAAGGGTTGCTCACACCCGCCCGTTCGGCGAGTTGTCGCACCGACACCTGAGCAGACTCGCGCTGGGTTCGGATGAAGCTGCCGATATCTTGCGCGGCATTGGTCACCACGGCAGAGATATCACCATCCTGCGGCACGGCTCGTCTCCCTTGCGAATTAGCTGTCGGTGTCGGACAAACCTCACGATACCCGCTAGTGCTAACTATTGCAAGCGCCTGCTAGCGCAGCTCAGAATAGTAATTTGGCGATCGAGTAGATGGCCAGACCAGCCAGCGCGCCCACCACCGTGCCATTGATCCGGATGAACTGTAGGTCCCGCCCGACGTGCAGTTCGATGCGACGGCTGGCCTCCTCGGCGTCCCAACGTTCGATCGTGTCGGTGATGATCGCCGTTGCCTCCCCGCCGTACTGCTCGACAAGATGCCGCGCCCCCCGTACAACCCAGTTGTCCACTTTGTCGCGCAGTTCGGCATCGTCGCGCAACGACTCCCCGATCCGCACCACCGAATCCGTGATGCGGGCGCGCAGGGCGCTGGACGGATCATCGACGCCCTCCAACACGAGCCTTTTGAGTGTCTTCCACGCGGTCTCGGCGGCGCGGGTGACCTCGTCGCGGGCCATCAGTTGGTCCTTGATGGCGTCAGCGCGCGCGATCGTCGCCCCGTCGTTTTGCAGATCGTCGGCGAACTCGAACAAGAACCGGTTGGCCGACTGCCTCAACTCATGGTTGGGGTTGCGACGCACCTTGTCGGTGAAGTCCATCAACTCGCGATGGATGCGATCGCCCACCAGGTTGTCAACGAACCGTGGCGACCAAGTCGGCGAGTCCCGAGTGACGACGCGTTCAATCGTCTCGCCGGCGTTCAGCGACCACTCAAAGGCACGATCGCACAGCAACTGGATGAGCGCCTCCTGCCGATTCTCGGCCAGTAGCGATGCCAATACCCGGCCGGCCGGCGGACCCCACTGCGGCTCGGCCAGCCTCTTGACGATCGTCCGGTCGATGACCTGCTGGATGTCCTCGTCGTTGAGCAACTCCACCACCGCGCGCAACGCGGTGGAGGCTTCGGTGGCCACCCGGGACGCATGCCGCGGCTCGGAGAGCCACTTGCCCACCCGGCCGCCAATCTCGGCGTCGCGCAGCTTGGCCTCGACGATGTCCGGCGACATGAAATTCTCCCGGACAAAGGCGCCGAGCCCCTCACCAAGCTGGTCTTTCTTGCGCGGAATGATCGCGGTGTGCGGAATCTTGAGCCCAAGAGGGTGCCGAAACAGCGCCGTGACCGCGAACCAGTCTGCCAAGGCACCAATCATGCCGGCCTCGGCGGCCGCGCCCAGATAGCCGAGCCAGCCCGGCCCACCTTGGGCCTGGCCCCACCGGCAGGCCAGGAAGATCACCGTCGCGCCCACCAGGAAGCCCAGCGCCACGGCCTTCATCCGGCGCAGATTGCGCAGGCGCTCGGCGTCGGTCTCGGGATCCGCGCTGGCAAACGATTCGGCCAAAGACGTCCCGGCGTCGACGGGGCGGCGGGCAAAGCTGGGTTCGGCTACCACACCTCCATCATCCACATACCCGTAGACTGCACCAGGAAATGGGACGGATCAGATGAGTGTGACGCACCAGATCAGCCCCGCCGTGACCAAGACCGACGGGCGCAAGCGCCGGTGGCACCGCCATAAGGTGGAACGGCGCACCGAACTCGTCGACGGCGCACTGGATGCGGTCCGGCGCCGAGGCCGCGACGTCAGCATGGACGAGATCGCCGCGGACATCGGGGTGTCCAAGACGGTGCTGTACCGGTACTTCGTCGACAAAAACGACCTGACCACGGCCGTCATGATGCGGTTCGCGCAAACCACCCTGATTCCCAGCCTTGCCGCCGCGCTGGCCACCGACCTCGACGGCTTCGAACTGACCCACGAAATCGTCCGCGCCTACGTCGAGACAGTCGCGGCCGAGCCCGAGCCCTACCGGTTCGTGATGGCGAACAGTTCGGTGAGTAAGAACAAGGTCATCGCCGATTCCGAACGGATGATCGCCCGGATGCTGGCCCTGGTGCTGCGCCACCGCATGAGGGCAGTCGGTATGGACACCCGCGGGGTGGAACCCTGGGCCTTCATGATCGTCGGCGGTGTGCAACTGGCGACCCACTCCTGGATGTCGGATCCCCGCATGACGAGCTCCGACCTGATCGACTACCTGACCATGATGTGCTGGGGTTCGCTGTGCGGCATCGTCGAAGCGGGCGGATCGCTGCAGATCTTCAACTCCACGCCCCACCCCGCCCCGGTGCTGCCGTCGATCCCCTAGTCTGGCGCTATGACCGATCTGCCGTCGCAGTGGACTCACCAGCCCCAGCAGGTTCTGCGTTTCCGCGCCGGGGATCGGATCGCCGACATCGACACCGATGCCAGCCCCGGTTTCACCGGTAACCGCGCTGCGGCAGCAGAAGTCCAGGCCGAACGCAACGAACGCTTCGCCGGTCTTCAAGAGATGCTCTACGCCAACGGCAAGGCGGGCGACACGCGCTCGCTACTGCTCGTTTTGCAGGGAATGGACACTGCCGGCAAGGGCAGCATCGTCAAAAACGTTGTGGGAGCGAGCAATCCGATGGGGATCCGCTACACCGGGTTTGGGCCGCCCACCGAGGATGAGCGCGCACACCACTTCCTGTGGCGGATCAGCAACGCATTGCCGCCCGCCGGTCACATCGGAGTCTTCGATCGCTCGCACTACGAGGACGTACTGGTGGTCCGGGTCCACGAGCTGGTGCCCCGTGATGTCTGGGAAGCGCGCTACGACGAGATCAACACCTTCGAGAAGGAGCTCACCGAGTCGGGTACCACCGTGGTCAAGGTCGCGATGTTCGTCTCTCTCGACGAGCAGAAGCGTCGCCTCGCCGAACGTCTCGAACGACCAGACCGGTATTGGAAGTACAACCCGGGCGATCTCGACGAGCGGAAACTATGGCCGGCCTACCAGGAGGCGTATCAGGCGGTGCTGGACCGGACGTCGACCGAACACGCGCCGTGGTTCGTGCTGCCATGCGACAAGAAGTGGTACAGCCAGCTGGCCGTCACCGAACTCCTGATCGAGGCGATCAAAGGCATGAAACTCTCCTGGCCGGGTGCCGACTTCGACGTCGAGGCCGAGAAGGCCAAACTGGCCCAGGCGTGAGGGGTCGGACCGATCAGCCTTTGACCAGCGTGAACTGACCGACGTTGGTGATGCCCCGCTTGAAGAAATCGGCACATCCGGTGAGGTACTTCAGGTAGCGGTCATAGACCTCCTGGGAGGTCAGTGAAATCGCCTGCTCCCGATTGGCGAGAAGGTTGTCCGCCCACATGTCCAGCGTCCGGGCGTAGTGCTGCTGAAGCAGGTGAGTACGTTCCAGAGTGAATCCGGACCCCTCGGCCAGCAACTCGATGTCCTCCACGGCCGGGAGTTGGCCGCCGGGAAAGATCTCGGTGCCGATGAACCGCATGAACTTCAGGTCACTGATGGTGAGCTTGATTCCGTTGTCGTGGAAGAACTTTTGCGTATGCGCCAGGATGGTGTGCAACAGCATCCGGCCATCGCGGGGCAAGATCTTGTAGGCGCGTTCGAAGAACAGCGGGTAGCGCTCCGACTTGAACGCCTCGAACGCGCCGATGCTGACGATGCGATCGACCGGCTCATCGAACTCCTCCCAGCCCTGCAGACGCACCTCGATCGAACGTTCGGTATCCAGTTTCGCGAGCCGTTCCCGGGCGAACTCCGACTGAGCTTTGCTCAGCGTGATGCCGATGACGTTGACGTCGTATTTCTCGACAGCCACCTCCATCGCTCCGCCCCAGCCGCAGCCGACGTCAAGCAGGGTCATTCCGGGTTCGAGGTGAAGTTTGCCTAGCGCGAGGTCGAATTTCGCCACCTGGGCCTCGTCGAGGGTCATGTCGTCGCGCTCGAAATAGGAACAGGTGTATCCCATGGTGGGGCCCAGGAACAGGGCAAAGAAGTCATTCGAGATGTCGTAGATGGACTGCGACTCGTCGTAGTAGGGAGTCAGGTCCGGTTCGACGTTAGCCATCAACACTTACCCTTCGAGAGCCTTAATTCCAGCACGCACATGATTCTAATAGGTATAGAAGCCTCGGCCCGATTTCTTGCCCAGCCGACCGGCTTCGACCATCCGCAGCAGTAGCGGCGGCGGGGAGTAGAGCGGTTCCTTGAATTCCTCATACATCTTGTCGGCGATCAGCTTGAGGGTGTCCAGGCCGATCAGGTCCGAGAGTCGCAGCGGGCCCATCGGATGGGACAGCCCGGCGACGACGGCGACGTCGACGTCCTCGACGGTGGCGAAACCGGATTCCACCATCCGGACCGCCGACAGCAGGTAGGGCACCAGTAGGGCGTTGACCACGAAACCGGACCGATCACCACATCGCACCACCTGCTTGCCGAGCGCCGTGGCGGCGAACTGCTCGGTGCGCGCGGCTGCGGCCTCGTCGGTGACCAGTGTCGTCACCAACTCGACCAGCGGCAGCACCGGCACCGGGTTGAAGAAGTGCAGGCCAAGCACCCGGCCGGGATTTCCGGTGGCCGCCGCCAGCTTCATGATCGGGATGCTGGAGGTGTTCGATGCCAGCACCGCGTCAGGATCGGTGACGATCTGGTCGAGCTGGCTGAAGATGCCCGCTTTGATCGCCTCGTCCTCGATCACCGCCTCGATGACCAGTTGACGGTCGGCCAGGTCGGTCAGACTGGTGGTGAACCGCAGCTTGCCGATCGCACCGTCCCGCTCGACCTCGGTGATCCTGCCCGCACTGACGCCACGATCCAGACTCTTGGTCAGGCGGGCCCGGCCGGCGTCGAGCAGCGCCTCGGAGGTCTCGAAGACGGTGACGTCGACCCCGGCCCGCGCGCAGACTTCGGCGATGCCGCCGCCCATCTGGCCGGCACCGATGACCCCGACGCGTTGGATCGCAGATTGAGTCACGCCGCCCCTTCAAGGTTCGGCAGGGCGAATATCGCCGCGACTGCCTTGGTTTCGTCGTCCACCAGGTAGGTGAGAGTCCGGACAGTACGGTCGGTGAGTTCGGGTCCGAACTTTTCCGTGGAACCGGGCGGGTAGACGTGTGCCAGGATCTCCAGTTTGTCACCGAGGGCGACCGCGGCGTCGTGCTCGATGGTTACCCGAGTCGGACCGGTCAGCAACTCGGGAGCTGCGGCCGATAGGTAGTCCTCGACGGCACCCCAGTACACCGAGTTGTTCACGTGATCGAACATGTCGATATCGGTGACACGGATGCCGAACTCACGGACCTGTTCGGCGTCCTCGCGGGATCCGGCCTTCAGATAGGCCTTCCAGCGCAGCCGATTGACGTCCGTGGTGCGCTGCAGACCCTCCATGAAGTCGTCGGCGATCCGGCTCGGGCCCTGGGTCTCGCGGTTGAAGTTGATCCAAAACGCCTCGGATTCGATCAGTCCGCCCCGGCGGCCGTCGATACGCACCCTCATCTCGCACCAGCGGTTAGACGTGCCCGAGCACCACCGGCGCATCCGCAGCATGTCCTGCCACTCAATCGGTCTGATCAGGTCCACCATGGTGCGCCGGACGATCCACAGCGGGTGGGTGGCCTCGTGGCCCATCTCGCGCAACTGATCCTGGCCGATGTCCTGAATGTGGCGGCACGCGCCGTCGAGGCGCAGTCGGCCGGTGCTGTCCACGTCGGCCATCCGCAGTGGCCACTGAAGATCGAAGACGTCGGGGTGCGGGTCGGGAACCGGCATCAGCGCCTTGGCCAGACCATCGTGGTGGGCAGCGCCTACCGCCGCGTCGTTCCCCATGGCTCCGGATCATGCCAAACCCCCTGTTGAATGCCAACAGGCCAGGATTTACTGGGCCGGAACCTACTGGGCCGGGATCTACAGGTAGGTCACGCCGAGCACGATGGTGGTGAAAATCACCGGCGATAGCGCCAGGCCGCCCAAAAAGGCCGCCTTGGTTGTCTGCTTGCGCTGGTAGCACTGCCAGCCCTGATATATCAGTAAGCCCGCGATGATCAGCAGGGCCGCGGAGACCACCAGGACCGCGGTGGACACCGAGGATGATCCGGTGGCCAACGAGATACCGATGAGCCACAGCAGGTGGCCGAGCAGTGCTCCGCCGACACCGGCGACGACTGCCGATCTCACCGGATCCGCATCAGAAATTAATCATGTGGCCGGCGAGGC
>CAIWCQ010000217.1 GCA_903911165.1 uncultured Actinomycetes bacterium
CGGAGACGCTGCGCCGCTACCGTCCCGGTGATCCGCCGCTGTCCGGGGCGTTGCTGATCGGCGGGCAGGGTCGACTCGCCGAGCCGGTGCGGACTGCCCTGGCCGACGACTACGAGGTCGTCGGCAACAATCTCGGCGGCCGATGGGCCGACACCTTCGGCGGTCTGGTGTTCGACGCCACCGCCGTCACCACACCGGCCGGCTTGCGGGATCTGTTCGAGTTCTTCACGCCGCTGCTGCGCAATCTCGGACCCTGCGCGCGCGTCGTCGTGGTGGGTAACACGCCCGACGAGGTCGACGACGCGGACGAACGCATCGCCCAGCGGGCATTGGAGGGCTTCACCCGGTCGCTGGCCAAGGAGATGCGTCGCGGCGCCACCGTCGCACTGGTCTACGTCTCCCCCGCTGCCGGGCCCGCCGCCAGCGGCTGCGAGTCGACGATGCGCTTCATCCTGTCCGCCAAATCGGCCTACGTCGACGGCCAGGTGTTCCGAGTCGGTGCCGCCGAATCGTCGGCGCCCGCCGACTGGAACACGCCGCTGGCCGGGATGGTCGCCATCGTGACCGGTGCGGCGCGCGGGATCGGCGCCACCATCGCCGAGGTGTTCGCTCGCGACGGCGCCCAGGTGGTGGCCGTCGATATTGAGGAATCTGCCCAGGCCCTCGATCAAACCGCTACCCGCGTCGGCGGCACCGCACTGGCGCTCGACGTCACCGCACCCGAGGCCGTCGAGCGCATCAGCGCCCACTTACGCGAGCATCACAGCGGCAGGGCCGACATCCTGGTCAACAACGCCGGGATCACGCGCGACAAGCTGCTGGCCAATATGGACGATGCGCGGTGGGACGCGGTGATCGCGGTGAATCTGCTCGCCCCGCTGAGGCTGACCGAGGGATTGATCGATAACGGATCCATCGGTACCGGAGGCCGGGTGATCGGACTGTCGTCGATGGCGGGGATCGCGGGCAATCGCGGGCAGACCAACTACGCCACCAGCAAGGCGGGAATGATCGGTATCACCGAGGCGCTGGCCCCGTCGCTGGCAGGCAGGGGCATCACGATCAACGCAGTGGCGCCGGGATTCATCGAGACCGCGATGACGGCCGCGATCCCGCTGGCCACGCGGGAGGTTGGCCGCCGCCTCAACTCGCTCTACCAGGGCGGGCAGCCCGTCGACGTTGCCGAGACCATCGCCTATTTCGCCAATCCGGCCTCAAATGCCTGCACCGGGAACGTGATCCGGGTCTGTGGTCAGGGCATGTTGGGAGCCTGATCGCGATGAACAATCTGGTGCGTGCGGCCCTTGGTGCACTACCGCTGATAGCTCGCGGAGACCGGCTTCCGGAGAAAACGCTCACCGTCGACGATGTCGTGATCGACCGCTCCGACGTGGCCGCCTACGCCGCGGTCACCGGACTGCGCTACGGCGACACCGTGGCACTGACCTATCCGTTCGTACTGACCTACCCGGTGGTGATGGAGTTGGTCACCGGTTTCGACTTTCCGTTCGCCGCGATGGGTGCGGTGCACATGGAGAACCGAATCACCCGGCACCGGCCGATCGCGGTGACCGACGTCGTCAATATCAGCGCGCATGCCGAAAATCTCCGTGAACACCGAAAGGGCCTGTTGGTTGACGTTGTAAGCCGGGTGTTCGTCGGAAACGAGCCCGCCTGGGATCAGGTCACGACCTTCCTGCATCAGCAACGCACCAGTTTGTCCGCGGAGCCCAGGCCGGAGCCGCCCAAACAGTTAAAGCTGCCGCCACCGGGCGCCGTTGTGCGGATCACCTCCCGACAGATCCGCCGATACGCCTCGGTGGGAGCCGACCACAACCCGATCCACACCAGCCGTATCGGAGCTAAGTTGTTCGGTTTCCCAAGGCCGATCGCGCACGGGATGTTCAGTGCGGCAACAGTTCTGGCGAACATCGAAGGACAGCTCCCGGACGCCGTCAGCTACACGGTCAAGTTCGGCAAGCCGGTATTCCTCCCGGCGGTTCTCGGCCTC
Source organism: uncultured Actinomycetes bacterium (assembly GCA_903911165.1). Classification (GTDB taxonomy): domain Bacteria; phylum Actinomycetota; class Actinomycetes; order Mycobacteriales; family Mycobacteriaceae; genus Mycobacterium. The sequence continues at coordinate 2,012 of CAIWCQ010000217.1, forward strand.
TACACCGACCGAGTGGAGCATGGTTGGGATATCACGCTGCGCGACCTGACCAAGGGCTACCCGCACCTCACCGGGGCGGTGCGGGCGCTCCCTTGAGTCCGCGCCAGAACAGGTTGATCAACTGCTCGGCGGCCTCCTCGACATCAGCGTCACCAACACTGACGCGGGTTGCGACCGCCTCACCGGCCCCCACCAGGGCAACCGCCATCATGTGAAAGTCGTTATCGGGATCAGGGTTTCGGGTTCCGGTCTCCAGCAGTCGGGCCACCAGATCAATGATCTTTTCGCGGCCCTCGCGAATGGTGTGCGCGAACACCTGCGAACTGGTGGCCTGTGAGTAGAGCACGATCCACGATGCCCGGTTGGCGTCGATGTAGTGCAGCACCGAGCCGATCGTCCGGCGCAGCAACTCGTGCGGGGTCTGCTTCAGGTCGATATCGGCGCGGATCGCCTCGACGAAGCGGCTTAACTCCCGACTCAGGCAGGCGCCGAACAGTTCCTCCTTGGAGCCGTAGTACAGGTAGAGCATCGGCTTGGAGATCTCCGCCTCGGCGGCGATGGCGTCCATCGACGTCTCGTGATAGCCGTTGGCGGAGAACAGTTGTACGGCGGCGTCGAGCATCTGTTGTTCGCGGACCGCCCGCGGAAGCCTCTTGGTGCCGCCGGCCCCACCGGCCACGGTTAGCCGCCGCAGCGCGCGCTAGGGCCCTTGACGCCGGCGAGCCGCAGCACTGAGCCCTCTACCGCGGGCATCGCCAGCTCACCGGAACCGACCGCGCTCTCCAACCGATCCAGCACCGCGGGCACCTCGTCGGTGGTGATCCACAGCGCCACGTCGGTACCGGCCTGCAGTGCCCGCAGCACTGCCTCGGCCACCCCATAGCGCGACGAGATCGCAGCCATGGAGGACAGGTCATCGCTGAACACCAGGCCGTTGAAGCCCGGTCCGCCGTAACCGCCGCTGCGCAGCAGGTTCACCGCGGCGGCACTGAGGCTGGCCGGGTTGTTGCCGGTCAGGCCGGGCACCTCGAGGTGACCCATCATCACCGCGACCGGCGCCTCAGCGACGAGCGTGCGGTAGGGCACCAGATCGCTGTCCATCAAGTCCGACAGCGGCGGCGTGCTCACCACCCCGGCGGTGTGGGAGTCACCGGAGCCGGAGCCGTGTCCCGGGAAGTGCTTGAGCACCGGCAGCACGCCGGCATCGCGCAGACCTCGGGCGAACGCCCCGGCATAGGTCGTGACGGTGGCCGGGTCGCTGGAGAAGGACCGGTCGCCGATGACGGTGTTGGCGGCCTGGGCCGAAACATCGACGACGGGAGCGAAGTCCACCGTGATACCCAGGCCTCGCATCTGAGCTCCCCGGCCCAGGGCGAGTTGGTAGACCTGCTCGGGGGTCTGAGTCTGTGCCAGCGTGCGCGCCGACGGTGCCGGCCCGATCAGCGACGACAGCCGCGAGACCCGGCCGCCCTCCTCGTCGACGCTGACCGCCAGCGGCAGCGGGCCGAGATTCGCGATCCCGGCCAACGACCCGTCGGTCAGCATCGACAGGTCCGTCCAGCTGCCGATCATGATGCCGCCGACGTGATAATCACCGACCACCGCCCGGGCATCAGCCGCGTTGCGAACGCCCACCATGAGCAGTTGCGCCAGCTTGTCGCGGGTCGATAGCGCCGCGATATCACCGCAGAACGGTGCCGCCGGGGCGGCCGGGGCCCCGATGGGTCCGGCCATCGGGGTGACGGAATCGGATTGCACCGTGCCGGCACCGGCTGCGGGTGCCGATTCGGTGCGGGGAGCCGGCGCCGAACAGGCCGCCAGAGCCAGGGGCAAAGCCGTCAACATCGTCAACGCACGCGGGAGTAGCCGATTAAACATCCCAACATGCTGTCATGACCCGGGCGACGGTCCAACGCAAGGTCGGCGCCATCCCCCTCCGTGCTAGGTTCACCAGCAGTTCAGGTTCACCAGACAGTTCAGTGGGCGGTCGATTCCCCGGCCGGCCCTGCCACTACCGCGAGGAGCGCCGATCATGTCCCGGTTCGTGGTGCCAGCCGGAGCCTCGCTGGTGGTCGGGTTACTGCTGGGAGCCGCGTCGGTGTTCGGCGTGACGCTGATGATTCAGCAGGACACCAAGCCGCCGCTGTCCGCAGGCGACCCGGCGTCGTCAGTGCTCAACCGCGTCGAGTACGGCAACCGCGGCTAGCCTGAGCACCCTCGCCGCCTCCCCACCCACGGCCTCGCCACCGACGGCCGCGGAGGACACCGCCACCGGATCCCCGCTGTCGCGTCGCTGGCTGGCCGGCATCTTCAGCGCCGCCCTCGTGCTGTGCCTGGCCTCCTCACCGGGACTGATCTCGCCGGACACCAAGCTGGATCTGACCGCAAACCCATTGCGCTTCTTGGCCCGGGCGGCCAACCTCTGGAACAGCGACCTGCCTTTCGGTCAGGCCCAGAATCAGGCCTACGGCTACCTGTTTCCGCACGGTGCGTTCTTCGCGCTGGGCCACACCCTCGGCGTGCCGGGCTGGTTGACCCAACGGCTGTGGTGGGCGGTCCTGCTCACGGTCGGGTGCTGGGGTCTGCTGCGCGTCACCGAGGCTCTGGGTATCGGCACCCGCACGTCACGGCTCATCGGTGCGGTGGCCTATGCCCTCTCGCCCCGGGTGCTGACCACCATCGGTTCCATTTCCTCGGAGACACTGCCGATGATGCTGGCCCCGTGGGTGCTGCTGCCGGTGATCCTGGCGCTGGATCGTCAGCGTCCGCACCTGCGGGCTACCGGCGCCAGCTCGCCGCGAATGCTCGCCGGCCGCGCCGGAGTGGCCCTAGCGTTGATGGGCGCGGTCAACGCGGTAGCCAGCCTGGCCGCGTGCCTGCCGGCGATCATCTGGTGGGCCTGTCACCGACCGAATCGTCGGTGGCGACGTTTCACGGCCTGGTGGCTGCTGGCCTCACTACTCGCGGTGGCGTGGTGGGTGGTTGCACTCGTGCTGCTCGGCCGGATAAGCCCACCGTTTCTGGACTTCATCGAGTCCTCGGGCGTCACCACCCAGTGGACGTCGCTGACCGAGGTGTTGCGCGGAACGTCGGCGTGGACGCCGTTCGTGGCACCCGGGTCCACCGCGGCGTCCTCGCTGGTGTCCCAACCAGTTGCGGTGCTGGCCACCACGCTGGTCGCCGCCGGTGGACTGGCCGGGCTGGCATTGCGCTCGATGCCGGCCCGGGGCCGACTGGTGACCATGCTGATGGTCGGCCTGGTGTTGATCACGGCCGGCTATTCGGGCGGACTCGGCGCGCCCCTGGCCAACGAGGTGCAGTCATTCCTGGACGCAGCCGGGGCTCCGTTACGCAACGTGCACAAGATCGAACCAGTTATCCGGATACCGCTGGTGCTCGGCATCGCCCATCTGCTGGGGCGAATCCCCCTGCCCGGCAGCGTCTCCCGGCCGGTATGGGTACGAGCCGTGGCGCATCCGGAGAAGGACAAGCGAATGGCCGCCGGGATCGTAGTGCTGACCGCGCTGCTGGTCGCGACGTCGCTGGCCTGGACCGGCAGGCTGACCCCGCCGGGCACATTCCGGGCGATCCCGGACTACTGGCACCAGGCCGCCGACTGGCTCACCGAAAACCATGATGCCGGCCGGGTACTGGTGGTTCCCGGCGCACCGTTCGCGAACCAGATTTGGGGAAACAGCCATGATGAACCCCTTCAGGTTCTCGGCGACTTCCCCTGGGGGGTAAGGGATTCCATTCCCTTGACGCCGCCGCAGACCATCCGGGCGCTGGATTCGGTACAGCGACTGTTCGCCGCAGGCCGAGGGTCCGCCGGCCTGGCCGACACCTTGGACCGCCAGGGCATCTCGTATCTGGTGGTGCGCAATGATCTAGACCCCGAGACGTCGCGATCGGCGCGACCACTGCTGGTGCACCGGGCCATCGAAGGATCACCCGGACTGACGAAGGTGGCCGAATTCGGCGAACCGGTCGGGGCGGGCACCGTCGAGGGCTTCATCAGCGACAGTGGTCTGCGCCCGCTGTTTCCCGCGGTGCAGATCTACCGGGTCCGCCCCGCCGGTGCCCTCGACCCCGGCCGGCCATATTTCGCGGCCGCCAATGCGATGGTGCGTGTCGCCGGCGGTCCGGAGTCGTTGCTGCGCATCGACGAACGACGCCGCCTGCTCGGCGAGGAGCCGCTGGGACCGATGCTGCTGACCGCCGACGCCCACCGTGCCGGGTTGTCGACACCGCCGGGTCGGGGGGTCATCGTGACCGATACCCCGGTAGACCGGGAGACCGACTACGGCCGCGTCGATGACCACTCGTCGTCGGTGCGTGCCCCCGGCGATCGACGCGACACTTTCAACCGGGTACCCGACTATCCGATGCCCGGTGCCCCGCTTGTTGTCGGTTCGTGGTCGGGCGGGAGGTTGAGCGCCTCGAGTTCCTCCTCGGATGCCACCGCCCTGCCCGCGGTGGCACCGGCCAGCGCCCCGGTGGCGGCGGTGGACGCCGATCCGGCCACCGCGTGGGTGTCCAACTCGCTGCAGCCCGCGCTGGGGCAGTGGTTGCAGATCGACTTCGACCGGCCGGTGACCAACGCGACCCTGACGATCACCCCGAGTGCCACCGCTGTCGGCGCCCAGGTTCGCCGGTTGCAGGTGTCGACGATCAACGGAACGTCCACGGTGAGCTTCGAGCGGCCCGGTGTGCCACTGACCGTGGCGCTGCCGTACGGGGAAACCCCATGGGTGCGGATCACCGCGGTGGGTACCGACGACGGTTCGACGGGCGTGCAGTTCGGGATCACCGAACTGGCTGTCACCCAGTACGACGCATCGGGTTTCGCCCGTGCGGTGGACCTGCGACACAGCGTTGCGGTCCCGCCGCCGCCGCGGGGATCGCCGGTGGCGGCCTGGGACCTGGGATCGGAACTGTTGGGCCGCGACGGTTGCGCGGACGTCGGCGTCGGAGGTTCCGATACCCGAGAGACCAACACCAGCGTGGCCTGCGCGGCGTCGATGGCGGTGGCACCGGAGGAACCGGTGACGCTGAGCCGGACCCTGAGTGTGCCGACCGCGATGGATGTCACGCCCACCGTCTGGGTTCGGGCCAGACAGGGCCCGCGGCTAGCCGATTTGATCGCCCAGCCCGGCCGTGCCCGAGCGAGCGGCGCCGCCGATCTGATCGACGTCGCAGGGTCCGCCTACGCGGGAGCCGATGGAGACCCGCGAACCTCGTGGACCGCGCAACAGGGTGCGGCACAACATCGTTCAGCACCGACCTTGACGGTCACACTGCCCGGCGCATCGGAGGTAAGCGGCCTTCGCCTGATCCAGAGCGGTTCGACACTGCCCAGCCATCCGACGATGGTGGCGATCGATCTCGGCGACGGCCCCCAGGTCCGCAGGCTCAGTTCCGCACCTGACGCCGGGCCCCAGACGCTCTCGCTGCACCCGCGGATCACCGACACTGTTCGGATCAGTCTGCTGGACTGGGATGACGTGATCGACCGCACGGCATTGGGTTTCGATCAACTCAAGCCGCCTGGTCTGGCCGAGGTCACTGTGCTGGGCCCGGACGGCGCACCGATCGCTGCAGCCGACGCTCGAGCCAACCGAGCTCGCGGGATCGAATTGCCATGCGGGCAGGGACCGGTGATCGCCGTCGCGGGCCGATTCGTGCAGACGTCGGTGTCGACGACGGTGGGTGCACTACTCGAGGGCAGGCCGATCCCGGCACGACCCTGTGATCCAAACCCGATCTCCCTGCCCACCGGCATCCAGGAGTTGTTGATCAGTCCGGGTTCGGCCTTCATCGCCGACGGCATCCAACTGCGCGGACCTCTAAGCGCCGAGATCGCCACGGCACCAACGACTCCCGCCCAGGTGACCCAATGGACCGCTGATCGGCGAGAGATCAGTGTGATTCGGTCGCCCATCGCGCGGGTTGTGGTGGTACCGGAGAGCGTCAACCCCGGCTGGGTCGCGCGTACGCCGGACGGCGCGACACTGACACCGGTGATCGTGAATGGCTGGCAACAGGGCTGGGTGGTGCCGGCCGGTGCGACGGGAACGATCACCCTGGGGTTCGCATCCAACGGCCCTTACCGCGTGGGCCTGGTCGGCGGTCTCGCGCTGCTGCCACTGCTAGTGCTGCTGGCGCTGGTGCCACCGCGTCGACCGGAGGCGGCTGAACCTGCAGCCGCACCCTGGTCGCCCGGAGCGCTGGCCGGTGTGGGGTTGATGGCTGCCGGCGCGGCGATCGCGGGCGTGGGCGGGGCCGTGGTGTTCGGCGCGGCAC
>CAIWCQ010000218.1 GCA_903911165.1 uncultured Actinomycetes bacterium
CGACAGCGCGCACCGCGGCATCGTCGGCAAGGAGTTCCACCAGCAGACGGACGGCGCGCAGGGCGCTACCGCTGCGGACGAATCGCGGGAACGCGGTGTGCACGGCGATGAACGACTCGAGCACCAGGTCGTGGCGGGCCCGCAGGTGGGCGCGTTCGTGGCGCAGTATCGCCTGTACTTCGGAGTGGCTCAGCGCCGACAGCGTGCCCTTGCTCAACACCACCCGGCTGCGGATTCCGGGCAGACAGTAGGCCAGCGGTTCTGCGCCGTCGATGACCCGAACGCCCGACCCGTGGCGGTGATCACCGAGCAGATCCACCACCATCCGGTGATGGGCCCGGCGGCGGCGGGTTTCGGCGGCCACGATCACCGACGAGGCGACCAGTCGCACGCCAATCAGAAGAGTCAGCGCGAAGACCATTACCGAGCACAGCCACAGCGGCCAGCCCAGGGCCCCGATCTCCGCGGCCGGACTCCAATCCGGCTGCCCGCCGGGATGCCGCGCGAATAGACCGCTGGCGATCGCCAATCCGGCACTGAATGCCGAGAGCACCGCGGCCGCCGCGATCGACTGCCAGAGAACGATCGCCGCGCGCGGTGCTCGCATCGGCCAGTCCGAGCGGGCCAACAGTCGGGGAACAGGCCCCGTGAGGGCGATCGCGAGGACGGTGAAAGCCAGGGCGGACACGGCGTTCAGTCTTACTTAGGCGATACGACCACGCCAGTGGTTCCGGTGTGAACTTCACCCGTCCGGTGGGCGGCCTGCAGATCGGTCGGTGGCCTCCAGATCGGCGAGCGCCCGGCGCAGCACGTCGGCCTCATCCGGGCCGACCCGTTCCACGAAATTCATCAGCGCCGCCCGCCGATCCCCGGACTCGGCGGCCTGATCCAGCGCATCGACCATCAGTCCGGCCACCAGGTCGTCGCGGCCGCATCGCGCCGCGTACCGGTGGGCGCGGTCGTCTCGAATCTGGGTGACCAGCCCCTTCCTTGCGAGCCGTTGCAGCACGGTCATCACCGTGGTGTAGGCCAGTTCGCGCTCGGTATGCAGGCCGTCATGGACCTGCCGAACGGTCTGTGGTTCGTCGAGATCCCACAGTTGGTCCATCACGGCGCGTTCCAGCGCACCGAGGCCGGTCAGCTTGGCCAATGCCGAACTCTGTCCATGATCGTCTGAGACTACGCTTGATTACTACCGGGCGTCGTACCTCGAGCGCCGGCCAGACGTGTAGACAGTTACACGTGGAATCCGATGCCTCCGGCGCTCCGAACGAGTTCTCGGCACCCTTCGACGCCACTCTCGGCCTGGTCTACACCGACGTCTCCCCGGACGGATTGAAGGCGCAGTTGACCGTCAAGCCCGACCTGTTGCAACCGATGGGCATCGTGCACGGCGGAGTCTGGTGCGCGATGGTCGAGTCGATGGCCAGTGTCTCGGCCTATGTGTGGCTGCGCGACAACGGAGGTGGGAACGTGGTCGGGGTCAACAACAACACCGATTTCCTGCGCGCCGTCACCGAAGGCACCGCATTTGGGGTTTCCGAACCCGTGCATCGCGGCCGACGGCAGCAGTTGTGGCTGGTGACGATTCGCGACGAGCGGCAACGATTGATCGCCCGCGGTCACGTTCGGTTGCAGAACCTCGAGGCACAGTAGCGCCGACGTTACGAATAGCGGCCGGTCAGGCGCAAAATCAGTTGTGCGCCGCCGAGGTCGCTAGTGGCCAATGACGCTGTGCCGCCGTGTAGTTCGGCCTGCTGTGCAACCAACGCCAGCCCCAGTCCAGATCCCGAGCGCGATGCGGTGGATCCGCGGGAGAACCTCTCGAAGACGGCGGTGCGTTCCTCCTCGGGCACACCGCTGCCGTTGTCGTCGACCATCACTTCCACTCCGGCTGCCGAGCTGGCGACAGCAAGCCGCACCTCGGTGGCACCACCGTGCTTGACCGCGTTGGCGATCGCGTTGTCGATCACCAGTCGCAGTCCGACCGGCAGTCCGACCATCAGCACCGCCGGGGTGGGCACCAGGGCGATGCGCAGATCCGGGTACGTGCGTTCGGCGTCATGGGCGGCGCGATCGAGCAGCTCGGCGATGTCGAAGGGCACGAAATCGTCGGCCGTGGTCAGTTCGCCCTGAGCCAGGCGTTCCAGGGCGGTCAGGGTGGCCTCGATGCGACTCTGGGTGCGGATGACGTCACCGATCACCTCCGTGCGCTGCTCGGCGCCGAGTTCGAGGGTCGAGAGCACCTCCAGATTGGTTCGCATCGCCGTCAGGGGCGTGCGCAGTTCATGCGAGGCGACGGCGGCGAAATCCCGCGCAGACTCCAGTGCGGCCTTCGTCCGATCCTGCTCGTCGCCGATCCGGGCGAGCATTCCCTCCACCGCCTCGCCGATCTCAACGGCCTCCCGAACTCCCCGAACCTGCACTTCCTCGGGTTTGGACTGGGCGTTGATGGCGCGGGCCTGCTGGGCCAGCAGTCGGAACGGGTCGATCATGATCAGCGAGAAGAACCAGCCCACGACGACGGTGCCGGCAATGACCCCGCCGCAGATCAGCAGGACGCGCCAGTGCAATTCGCTGATCCTGCGCTGGGTTTCGGCCAGTGGCGCCCCCAATGCGATCGACGCGCCACCCACCGTGAACGTGCGGACCCGGTACTCGACCCCGTCGATGGTGGTGTTGGCATAGCCGTCGGCCAGTTTCGGCAGCACCACACTGGTGGGTGCCGACATGGCCATCGAGCCCACCCGGACGGTGCGTACCAGATTGCCGTCCGGACTCGCCGCCGCTGTTGTCGGTGGGCCGGACAGCAGGGTGCTGAAGTCGCCAAGGCTGCTCACCGAGTCCAGTCGCCGGTCGAGTTGGCTGTACTGATCGTTGGTGACGCCCACCCACACCCAGACGCCGAGGGTGACCACCAGTGCCACCACCGCCAGCGCGGCCAGAATCACGATGGAACGCAGCGACAGCATCCGCGCCGGCAGACGCTGCAGCACCCGGTAGACCAATTCGTCGGGTTTCACGCGCGTTTGCGCCCGCCCGTGATCACTGCCACGGACCGGCGGTCGCCGCAGTGCACCGGTCTGGGTTCAGGAGGCAACCGTCGCCGAATCGTCGGCCCGGACGGTCTCGGTGGCCTCATCGTCCTCGCCCTCGACCTCGGCCACGATCTCCTCGAGTTGTTCGATTCGAGTGCGCGCGTAGGCCTGCTGCTCGGTGATGGTGAGCTGGCCGCGCTTACTGCCGACGAACGTCCCGATCCACGACAGTGTCGTCGCCACCCGGGCCCGGAAACCCACCAGATAGATCAGATGCAGGAACAGCCAAGCCAGCCACGCGATGAACCCGCCGAA
>CAIWCQ010000219.1 GCA_903911165.1 uncultured Actinomycetes bacterium
AAATCACGACCCTGGTACCGATCTAGCGGAGGCGACGGGCTAGAACGGCATTCCCAGCATCCGGGTGATGCTCGGTGGCGGGAAGAGCGTGCCAAGGACGATCGCGCCCACTCCGATCGCAACGGCCCCGCCCACGACTCCGCCGACCACTTCCTCGGGCCGCGGCAGCTGCGGCATGCCCGGCGGCGGCGGCAGCCCAGGCAGCACCAGCGGCGGCAGGGCAGGCAGCGCACCGAGGGCGCTGAGCGCGGTCATGCTTGTGGCGAGCTGCTCGGGAGTCGGCAGCGGCGGCAGCGCAAGGGGTGACGGCACACCCAACGGCGGTGCAGCGGCAGCGGCGGCGAACGCAGCATTCAATCCGGAGAGGTCGGGCAATGCCGGCAAGGTGCCCAGCATCGCGGATCCGGCTGCCGTGGCGGCGGCGGGCGCCGCCAGCGTGTTCTGCAGCGCTGTGAGGAGGGGCTGCCCGTTGTTCGCAAACGCTGCGAACAGAATGAGGTCACCCAGCACTAGGGCGACGGAGTTCGCTATGGCTACCGAACCGCCGATGATGGATCCCGCCACGTTGGCCGCCTGGGCGTTGGCTTGTGCAGCAACCAGCGGAGCTAACAGCGCGTCCCAGTTGAAGGTCGGACCCGCCGGAAACGCAGACGCGGCCGGTAGTTGCGACGCGGGCAGTGGCGGCGGTGGCGGCAGCGCAGCGGATCCGCTCGGGGTGAACCCGAACTGAGCGACGTCGCCGGAGGTGTCTGCCGTGCTGCTCACCGGGCCGTCACCGAGACCAAACATCGACAAGTCTGTTGGATCGCCGGTCGACGGGGCAGGCTCTGGCTCGATGGCCTGGACCGAGACGGGCGGTTCGAGTGGTTTCAGTGCGGTTGTGCTCGGCCGGGGATCACCGGAGAACATGAGGGAAAGCGTCCCGCCAATCAGAGAAACCACCAGGGCGACCGCGGTACCGGCAGTGACCAGCGCGCGCCGGCGCGACTTAGTCTCATCAGATTCCACGATTCCGTCTCCCAACCGCGGGCGACAAACCCGTCATTCGGGCGCCACGCGTACCTCGATTTTAGCACGCTGGCAAACGGACGCGGCGCCCGTCATTTCTGACGGGCGCCGCTTCGTTGCAGGTCAGATCACTTGGTGATCTTGGTAACCCGTCCGGCGCCGACGGTGCGGCCGCCTTCGCGGATCGCGAAACGCAGACCCTCATCCATGGCTACCGGCTGGATCAACTTCACCGAAATATCGGTGTTGTCACCCGGCATGACCATTTCCGTACCCTCCGGCAGCGTGACCACGCCGGTCACGTCGGTGGTGCGGAAGTAGAACTGCGGACGGTAGTTGTTGAAGAACGGCGTATGCCGCCCGCCCTCGTCCTTGCTCAGGATGTAGACGCTGCCGTCGAATTCGGTGTGCGGAGTGGTGGTACCGGGCTTCACGACGACCTGCCCGCGCTCGACGTCCTCGCGCTTGATGCCGCGTACCAGTAAACCGACGTTGTCGCCGGCCTGACCCTGGTCGAGCAGCTTGCGGAACATCTCCACACCGGTGACCGTGGTCTTGGTGGTGGTGAGCTTGATGCCGACGATCTCCACGTCCTCGTTGACGTTGATCACGCCGCGCTCCACGCGACCGGTCACGACGGTGCCGCGGCCGGTGATCGTGAAGACGTCCTCGACGGGCATCAGGAAGGGCTTGTCGGTCTCGCGAACCGGATCCGGCACCGACTCGTCGACGGCGTCCATCAGGTCCTCGACGCTCTTCACCCACTGCGGGTCACCCTCGAGTGCCTTCAGCGCCGACACCCGGATCACCGGTGCGTCCTCGTCGAACTCCTGGGCGGCCAGCAACTCGCGGACCTCCAGTTCGACGAGCTCCAGGAGCTCCTCGTCGTCGACCATGTCGGCCTTGTTCAGCGCCACCAGGATGTAGGGCACGCCGACCTGACGAGCCAGCAGCACGTGCTCGCGGGTCTGCGGCATCGGGCCGTCGGTGGCCGCGACCACCAGGATCGCGCCGTCCATCTGGGCGGCACCGGTGATCATGTTCTTGATGTAGTCAGCGTGACCGGGGGCGTCGACGTGTGCGTAGTGACGCTTCTCGGTCTGGTACTCCACATGGGAGATGTTGATGGTGATACCGCGCTGACGCTCCTCGGGCGCATTGTCGATCTGGTCGAATGCGCGCGACTCGTTCAACGTCGGGTACTTGTCGTGCAGAACCTTGGTGATAGCCGCGGTTAGCGTGGTTTTGCCGTGGTCAACGTGACCGATGGTCCCGATGTTGACGTGCGGCTTCGTCCGCTCGAACTTCGCCTTCGCCACTTCTGTGTCCTCCTGGACTTGTTGGTGCTTTGGTTAAAGCAGTGATGTTGTATTCAGTTGTGTTGCAACGTAGCCGACGAACCAGCGTTTACTGACCCGTTGCCTTCGCGATAATCTCCTTCGACACGTTAGCCGGAACCTCAGCATACGAGTCAAACACCATGGAGTAATTGGCCCGGCCCTGGGTCTTCGACCGGAGGTCGCCGACGTAGCCGAACATTTCCGACAGCGGAACCTGCGCCCTGACGACGCGCGCACCGCTGCGCTCTTCCATGGCCTGAATCTGGCCACGGCGGGAGTTGAGGTCGCCGATCACCTCACCCATGTAATCCTCCGGGGTGGTGACCTCGACGGCCATGATCGGTTCGAGAATGACCGGTTGCGCTTGTGCCGCAGCCTTTTTCAGCACCTGCGAGCCGGCGATCTTGAAGGCCATCTCCGAGGAGTCGACGTCGTGGTAGGCGCCGTCGAGCAGGATGACCTTCACGTTCACCAGCGGGTAACCGGCCAGCACGCCGTACTGCATTGCGTCCTGGGCGCCGGCGTCGACCGAGGGGATGTATTCCCGCGGGATGCGTCCGCCGGAGACCTTGTTCTCGAATTCGTAGGTCGCGCCGTCCTCACCGGTGAACGGCTCGAGTGCGATAAGAACCTTCGCGAACTGGCCCGAGCCACCCGTCTGCTTCTTGTGGGTGAACTCGCACTTCTCGACCGCGCGCTTGATGGTCTCCTTGTAGGCGACCTGCGGCTTGCCGACGTTAGCCTCGACCTTGAACTCGCGGCGCATCCGGTCCACCAGGATGTCCAGGTGCAACTCGCCCATACCGCCGATGATGGTCTGGCCGGTCTCATGGTCCTGGTTGACCTTGAAGGTCGGGTCTTCCTCGGCGAGTTTTTGGATGGCCAGGGACAGTTTCTCCTGGTCGCTTTTAGTCTTGGGCTCGATCGCGACCTGGATGACCGGGTCCGGGAAGGTCATCGACTCCAGCACGACCTGGTTGCCCGGATCGCACAGGGTGTCGCCGGTGGTCGTGTCCTTGAGACCGATCACCGCGTAGATGTGGCCCGCCGAGGCCGTCTCCACCGGGTTCTCCTTGTTGGAGTGCATCTGGAACAGCTTGCCCAGACGCTCCTTCTTGCCCTTGGTGGCGTTAACGACCTGGGCACCGGAGTCGACCTTGCCCGAGTAGACCCGGACGTAGGTGAGCTTGCCGAAGAACGGGTGGGTGGCGACCTTGAAGGCCAACCCGGAGAACGGCTCGTCGACCGAGGGCTTGCGGATGACCTCGACGTCGTCCTTGCCCGGCGCGTGGCCGATGGCCGCCGCCACGTCCAGCGGGGAAGGCAGGTAGTCGATGACCGCGTCAAGCATGGGCTGCACACCCTTGTTCTTGAACGCCGAACCGCACAGCACGAGGTAGGCCTCGGAGTTGATCGTCAGCTTGCGCAGCGCGCCCTTGACCTCGGCGACGGAAAGTTCCTCGCCACCGAAGTACTTCTCCAGTAGGGCCTCATCGGTCTCGGCGACGGCCTCAAGCAGTTTGGTGCGGTACTCGGCGGCCTTCTCGGTCAGGTCGGCCGGGATGTCGATGACGTCATACTTCTCGCCGAGTTTGGTCTCGCCGCGCCACACCTTGGCGTTCATCTCCACCAGGTCGACGATGCCCTCGAAGTCACCCTCGGAGCCGATCGGCAACTGGATCGGGATCACCCGGGCGCCGAGGCGCTCTTCCATGGTGCGCACCGAGAAGTAGAAGTCCGCACCGATCTTGTCCATCTTGTTGACGAAGCAGATGCGCGGCACGTCGTATTTGTCGGCTTGACGCCACACCTGCTCGGACTGGGGCTCAACGCCCTCCTTGCCGTCGAACACGGCCACGGCGCCGTCGAGCACGCGCAGGCTTCGCTCCACCTCGACGGTGAAGTCGACGTGGCCGGGCGTGTCAATGATGTTGATCTGGTTGTCATTCCAAAAGCAGGTGGTGGCGGCGGAGGTGATGGTGATGCCCCGCTCCTGCTCCTGTTCCATCCAGTCCATCGTGGCGGCGCCGTCGTGCACCTCACCGATCTTGTAGCTCATACCGGTGTAGTAGAGGATGCGCTCGGTGGTCGTCGTCTTGCCGGCATCGATGTGCGCCATGATGCCGATGTTGCGGACCTTGTTCAGGTCGGTCAGCACGTCCTGTGCCACAGAAGTCTTCCCAATCTTTCGTAATGCCGTTGTCGATGGGTTCGGGTCTAGCGACCGGCTGTTACCAGCGGTAGTGGGCGAAGGCCCGGTTGGCCTCGGCCATCTTGTGGACGTCCTCGCGTCGCTTGACCGCGGCACCCAGGCCGTTGCTGGCGTCGAGAATCTCGTTGGCCAACCGCTCGACCATGGTCTTCTCCCGGCGCGCCTTGGAGAAGCTGACCAGCCAGCGCAGTGCGAGGGTGGTCGACCGTTCGGGGCGAACCTCGACGGGCACCTGGTAGGTGGCGCCACCGACGCGGCGGCTGCGTACCTCCAGCGCCGGCTTGACGTTGTCCAGCGCGCGCTTGAGGGTGACGACCGGATCGGTGCCGGTTTTGTCGCGGGCCTGCTCCAGCGCGCCGTAGACGATGCGCTCGGCCAGCGATTTCTTGCCGCCCGTCAGGATCTTGTTGACCAGCTGGGTCACCAGTTGCGAGCCGTAGACCGGGTCGTTGACCAGCGGACGCTTGGGTGCGGGGCCCTTGCGCGGCATTAGCTTTTCTCCTTCTTCGCGCCGTAGCGGCTGCGGGCCTGCTTGCGGTTCTTAACGCCCTGGGTGTCCAGCGAACCGCGAATGATCTTGTAGCGCACGCCGGGCAGATCCTTCACGCGACCGCCGCGTACCAGCACCATCGAGTGCTCCTGCAGGTTGTGGCCCTCACCCGGGATGTAGGCGGTGACCTCGACCTGGCT
>CAIWCQ010000220.1 GCA_903911165.1 uncultured Actinomycetes bacterium
CTGGGCCAACGTCCAGTCAGCAGGCGGCGGCTGCCTGGTCGTCGGCGACAAACTGTACTTCTACGTCAGCGGGCGCCAGGGCCGCCCAGGCACGAGCGCCCCCGGCGTTTGCAGCACTGGTCTGGCGACGCTGCGTCGGGACGGTTTTGCGTCGATGGACTGGATGCCAGGCGACACCCGGGTCAGGCGCATCGAGAAGTCGGCCGACGGCATGCTCGTCACGCGGCCACTGACGTTTCTCGGCGGGCATCTCTTCGTCAATGCCGACCTCCGGGGCGGAGAACTCCGCGTGGCAGTCGTCGATCGATCAGGAGCCGAGATTGCGCCGTTCACCCACGACGCGTGCGAACCAGTTGAAGGTGATGGCACCCGTCTCGCCGTCCGATGGCGCCAGGGCTCGCTCGCGCAGTTGGCAGGCCAACCGGTTCGCTTCCGCATCACCATGACGCGCGGGCGCCTGTTCGCCTTCTGGGTGAGCCAGTGGCCCAGTGGAGAGAGCCGCGGTCACCCGGCCGCAGGTGGACCAGAGTTCGCCGGCGCGACCGACATCCGGACCTCCCACTGATGCGCGACCTCCTCACCCGGGTGCTGGACTCGCGGCTCACCGTCTACGCGTCGTGCGGACTCACGCTGGCACTGGGCCTCGTCTTCATCTTCGTCTGGGCGCCGCATCCGTGGGGCTGGGCCGGCATCGACTTCTACCACGTGATTGCGCTCGAACTCGCGCGCGGCGGAAGCTTTGCCACCACCGACGTGCCCTGGGGCTACGCCTACTTCGTCGCGTTCTGGTACTGGCTGTCGGGTGAGCAGTTGTGGGTCCCCCTCGTGGCGCAGGTCGTGGCCAATGCCACCGTGCCGCTGCTGCTCTACCACCTGGTCGTGCCGCTGGCCGGGGGGCGCACCGCGGTCTTGTCGGCGCTGCTCGTGGGCGCGCTCTCGTTCAACACCATCTATGCCTCGACCGAATCGTCAGATGCGGTCTGCACGGTCTTGTTCATGGCGGGCTTGGTGTGCTTCACTCGCGGCAGTCGCACCGGCCGCGCCACCGACTTCATACTCGCCGGTGTGTTCGCGGGGCTGGCGCCGCAGTTTCGGCCCAACCTGATTCTGCTGCCGGTGGTGGCCGTCGCCTGGGCACTCTGGCGGTTACCTCGTTCGTGGCGAACCGTCCGGCACCTGGCGATCTATGCCGTGGTCATGGTCGCGATGCTCATGCCGTGGACCTGGCGGAATTACCGCTTGACCGGCAACATCACGCCGACCAGCACGCACGGCGGCCAACAACTATGGTACGGCACGCTCCAGGTCGGCCCGTACCTCCACAGCCGGTCGTACAATCCTCGCAGTACCTTTGAGTCCGCAGCGTTCGACTACACCAGTGAAGCCGGGAAGTCGATCCTGGTCAGCGCCGATCGCAGCAGTTGCGGACAACGCAGTGAACCGTCGGTGACGTTGCTCTACTGGACCGACCGCGACCCGCAACGGCACCGGGTGTCGTCCCGGCCCGGCGCCGGTGGGCGGCTCGAGTTCGAACTGCCAGGCCAGCCGGCGCCAACCGCGGTGTACTACTTGTTCGAGGGCAGCTGGACCGACGGCCTCCCGGCCCCGCCGCAGGACCTGCAGACACCGTTCGTGACCTTCGTCTCGCGCGACCATGTTGGGGACCTGGATCGCCACCATGACTTGCTCGACCTCTTTGACCTGATCCGGATGATCAGTTGGCTGGCCTGGAAAGACCCGCTTGAGGCAGCGGAGCTCCTGGACCTACAGCCGGACGGCGTCGTCGACCAGCACGATCTGGAGGTGGCGGTGAGCACGCTGCTCCAGGGGCGACCGGGAAAGACGCCGCGTGCCATCCGGCTCGAGGCCACCGACACGCAGGCCGTCATGAGGCTGCCTGATGAGTCGACCCTGTCGGTACCACGCGACTTCCAAGGTCGCCAGACCGACATCGAGGTGCGCGGCGAACTGGCCGAGTCCCTGATGGTGGCATATCGGTCGTTTGCCAGGCTGTCGGCCGAACGAGAACCAGCGTCGGCCTTAGCCTGCCGGGTC
>CAIWCQ010000221.1 GCA_903911165.1 uncultured Actinomycetes bacterium
AGGAGGTGACCGGTCGCGACGGGCACGCCGCCGACGAGCTGGTACTCACGCAAGAACACCTGGTGCGACGGATGCGAGGAATAGGTCTGGCTCTGGTCAACGAACGACGACGTCTGGTTCATCGCATCGCCCTCGGCGGTCTTCGCCGAGCGGGTGAGGAACATGACGTTCGTCCGAGCACCGGGCGTTGGGTTGTAGAGCGCGTCGTCCGGATTCAGGTTGATCATCACGGTGCCTGCGGCCGAGCTCTTCGTCGTCAGGTCGAGGCCGTGGTCGAAGAACTGACCGAACAGCGTGAACCACGAGTTGTACGCGGCGGAGATGCCACCGTCCGGCGTGGAGTTACCGAGGAAGAAGGTGCCTTCCTCGTCGATCGTCGGTGCTCCACCGTTCACGGCGACGGCTGAAGGGTTGTTGACCGACTGGTCGACGATCAGGTTGCTGATCACGCGAGGCGACCGGTCCATGATCATGGGACCGGGCTGCACGATCGGATACGAGTCGCGCCACTGAGGCGGGGCGATGCGCGGCATCGGCTCGCCGGCCGTGCCGTACTTGTCTTGGCCTTCGACGATGTTGTTGCACACGCCGCTGACCGTGCGGAGTCCCCACGGCAAGGTGATGCCCACGCCGCCGGCTGGAATCTGGTCGGCGTCGGGACCGAGCAACGCTCCGCACGGGCCCGTCTCAGCGGTCGTGCTGGCGACGTGGCGCTCGGCGATCTTGATCTGCTTGAGGATGAACCGCAGGTCTGACGCGGCCAACTCGAAGCCTTGTTGAATCGGCGCCGATGCGCCGGGGGTCGCCGAGGCACCGAACACTCCGGCCACCATCGAGGTGGCCAGGAGGACACCGAGATGCCGTCGTGTTACCGCGGAGCGCTGTTCATGGCGCTGATGAATCGGCTTGCGCCTGAATCGAAACATGGGAATTTCCTTTCGTCTGGGGATAGACGAATCTTGCGACACCGTCCTCGGGGAGTCCTCGCTGTCCTCTTCGCTCAACCCATGGTGGGGATTGCTCGACCCTCGTCCGGCGCTGGCGTCGACCTCGTTGCGACCTTTGAACACCAGCTCACGCATGGTGAACGCGGCAGTGAGCGGTCCATCGAATGCCCTTGGAACGATTTCTCAAGAGAGGGTCAAGATGACGATCAATTCCGGATTCCGGATTCCGATTTCCGATCGCGTCGACTGCCGGCTGACCACATCGCCGCAAGCGCCTAGACGCCCGAGCCCACCGAGCCCCACTCACCGCCGACCGCTCACGCCTCACCACTCACCACTTCGCTCCAACAAACGGTTTGTTGAAGACAATTGGTCAACCCCCAACCAGTTGTCTTCAACAAACCGGCGATCGACCGCGCAATGGCGGGTTTGTGAGCGCATGAACGCCGCGACTCGAGAACTACTTGCGTATGCATACTGAGTATGCATACTATGTAGGTATGGCTGTTCGTGAGGGATTGTTGTCGTTGCTGGTCGAGGGTCCTCGACACGGCTACCAGTTGAAGTCGGAGTTCGAGGCGTTGACGGGTGGGGTGTGGCCGTTGAACGTCGGTCAGGTGTACTCCACGCTCGATCGTCTCGAACGCGACGGACTGGTGATCACCAATGAGTCCGACGGCCAGAAAACGTATGCGATCACCCCAGTCGGTGTGGAGGTGCTCGGCGATTGGTGGGAGACCACCCCGGCCGATGAGCCACCGGCGCGCGACGAGTTGATCTTGAAGGTGTTGATGGCGGTCGGGTCCGGCGGCGACCATGCCTTGTCGGTTGTGACGCAGCAGCGTACGGCGGTGGTGGAGATGCTTCAGCGTCGTCGCCGGTTGAACAAGCAGCGCAACCGAAACGGGGCCCGCTCGGGCGACGGGTTGGCGGCAGATTTGATGACCGACGCGTTGGTGGTGCGCGCTGAGGCGGATCTGCGGTGGTTGGAGATGTGCGAGGCGCGGTTGCTGCAGCAGCCGTC
>CAIWCQ010000222.1 GCA_903911165.1 uncultured Actinomycetes bacterium
CAACGAAGGAAGGACTACGCCCGTGTCGGTACGGGTACTTGTGGAGAAGATCCGTGGCGAGATCGACGCCGTGTTCAAGGGGTCGTGTGAGCTTTCGGAGATCATCGCGGACGTTGTGCGGCTGGGGGCGCGGTTGATCATCCAGACAGTGCAATGTTTCACAGAATTGGTATGCACTGCGCCCGCCGGTCGGCGATGATTGGCCGCGATGACCTGTTGCATTGTGGGGCTATTGATCTTCGCGGTGGTCGGCCGGATACGCCGGGTGTTCGGCAGTGGCGCCGATGACACTTCGATGCTGTTCGCACCCGTCGCCCAGCGTCCGGCACCGGGGCAGTCGATGGCCGCGGGCGTATCCGTGCTCGCCGGCACCGGGGTAGATCGCCGGCCAGAGACCGGTGCTGTGTTCCGGTACTGCTCGATCGGAATCGCCATCTGTCTGATTGCCGCGCCGGCGCTGGTGTGGAGCGGCATCATGGCGAATACCGGCTCACCAGCGAGATGGTTGCTGCGCGGCGGTTGCTACCTGGTGCTGGCCGTCGTTGCGTTCAGGCTCAGTCGCTCGGCGACGATTGTGCGGGCCCCCAGAGGCGCAGGCACGCTACTGGTGATAATCGGGGTCGTAATTTTCGAGTTGGGTGTGATCGATATGCACGTCTTCCGGCTGTTCGAGATCGACCACGAAAACATTGTGGGAGACATGGTGTTCCACAGCGCCGGACCCGTCGTGGCGACGCTCGGCGGCCTTGTGCTGATCTATGGGGCAGCGGGGCGCAGCATAACCTCGAGGCGGTCATCGAGATCGACGCTCAGCACCGCGCAGCCGTCATCGTCGGCGGTGAGAGTGTCGTCCACCCCACCGGTCACCACGTAGTCCTGCCGCGGTGCCAGCCGCTCTACCCCGAGAACCGTTCGCCTACCGCCGTTTCCGGGCCGCAGCACCAGGTTGAGGCCGCGGCCATCGGTGACCGCGCGAGCCACCAGGACGTCCGGATAACCAGCCTGGGCCAGGATGGGACCGGTCTTCCACTGCTTTGGGACTTTGCCGGCCATCAGATCGGCCATCGAATTCTTCGTGGTGAACCTCGCCATGACGTGGCCGGCGTTGCCCCAGCTGGAGATGCCGGTGTAGGCCCGCGCCCCGTTCTGCCGCACCACTTTATAGCGTTTGTCCAGCGACTTTTCCAGCGCGGCGGCTAACTCGTCGTCGCCGTGTTCCTTGGCGGCGGCCATCACCGAGACCCGGCTCATACCGGTACCGGGGGAGTAGTTGCCGGGATCCAAAATCTCCCAGGTGGTGGCCTTCATCTTGACGTCGTCGTCGGTGATCCGGACCAGCTTCTCCCGCAGGTTCTCCCAGGTCTTGGCCGCTTGCTCGGGCATGGCGAAGTCCAGCCAGTACGACATCACCCCGTCGTTGCCCACTGACGGGCCCATGACGAATTTCAGCGGTCCCCGCGCGGCCAAAAACCGATTATCGGGCTGTAGATACTTGTGCGTGTCAAAGGCCTGCGCCATCTGCTCGGTGCGGCCGGCGCCGAAGTCGGTGCCGTGTAACCGGTCGTGTAGCAGCAACGTCGAAAGCGAGAAAGCATTGCACATCGGATAGATCAGTCGCGGCTCGCACGGATACAGCGGGCCGTGGCTGCTGATGTCCATGTTGTGCACGATCGCCTCGCACAGCGAGCTGAACTCGTAGACGTACTCGGTGTCTCTGCTCCACCGCAGCGCCAGCGCACCAGGTTCGGAGAATCGTTTGTCGTTGAGGGTTTCAAACAGGCCCAGCATCACCCCGAAGAACCCGGTGTACATGACGTTGGCGAACACGATCGGGTCGGGGTTCCAGCGCTGATAACCCACCAGGCACTCGTGCGCCCAGTAACCCCACACCCGCTTGTCGCGCATCTTCTCGATGGTGTTGGCCTGCGCCTCGGTGAGGTATCCGGTGAACGCCGGGGTGTAGTTGTATTGAGCCTGTGCCAGCGCGTAACAGGCGTAGTTG
>CAIWCQ010000223.1 GCA_903911165.1 uncultured Actinomycetes bacterium
GATCAATCGAGCCAATTTCATGTGGACTAACGCGCCGCACACCGCCTACGACCACGACTTCGCCAAGTATCCACTCGCCGGTGACGACGAGGAGGGCTACAGCGCGCTCCTTCACCGGCGCATCGACGTCGACTACAACGGTTGGTGGATGTGCATGATTCCACGCGCGGTGGCCGAGGAACTGGGTCAGCCGCTGCCGTTGTTCATCAAGTGGGATGACGCGGACTACGGATTGCGCGCCGGCGAGCACGGTTACCCCACGGTGACCATGCCCGGAACGGCGATCTGGCATATGGCGTGGAGCGACAAGGACGATGCGATTGACTGGCAGGCCTACTTCCATCTGCGTAATCGGCTGGTGGTATCCGCTATGCACTGGGATGCCCCGGTCCGTGGACTGCTAGTCAGTTCGTGGAAGGCAACCCTGAAACACCTTCTGTGCCTTGAGTATTCGACCGTCGCAATTCAGAACAAGGCGATTGCTGACTTCTTGGCCGGCCCCGAACATATCTTCTCAATTCTGGAATCGGCCCTGCCCGAGGTTAAGGCGCTGCGGCAGGAGTATCCGGACGCCGTCGTGCTGCCGGGGGCCACCGCCCTGCCAGGCCCGAGTGGGAGAACCAGAGTCCACAAACCACCGGTTGCTCCGCCGGCCGTCGGTCTCCGCCTGGCTCGAGGCGCGATCCACCAACTCCGTAAAGCGAACCCAGACCACCACCGGCGGCCTCAGCTCAATGTGGCCACCCAGGACGCACGATGGTTTCTGCTGTGCAAGGTCGACGGCGTGACGGTCACCACGGCTGACGGCCGCGGCGTGGTCTATCGACAACGCGACCGCGCGAAAATGCTCGAACTGCTGCGCGCATCGTTGCGACAGCATGTGCTCCTCGCCCGCAATTACGATCGCATGCGAAAAATCTACCGCGAAGCACTGCCGGTGCTGTCGAGCCAGCAGAAGTGGGAGACCGTGCTGCTCGACGAATCGTCGGTCGGTGTCTGAGGTCCCCGGCCCGCCGACCGGCGAGGTGGCGGTGTTGGTCGGAGTCCAATCGACGCTGTCCACGCCGGCAACGGTCAGCCTCGCGCGGGCGATGTCGCACTTCGGGGAACACGCTGCAGGCTGGGTCGTCCTATCGGTAGCGGGCGCCCTGCTGGTGCCCGGCCGCCGCCGTGAGTGGCTGCTGGTGGGCGTCGGCTCGGTCGCCGCGCACGCCGCGTCGATTCTGATCAAACTGGTCGTGCGGCGAAAGCGGCCGCACCATCCGGACGTCGAGGTGAAAGTGGGCACGCCGAGTTCGCTGAGTTTTCCCTCGGCGCACGCGACGTCCAGCACAGCCGCGGCCGTGCTGCTGTGTCGAGCAACGCGGTCACCTCTGCCGTTGGCCTTAGTGCCGCTGATGGCCACGTCGCGACTGGTACTCGGCGTGCACTACCCGACCGACGTCATCGCCGGAATCGCCGTCGGTGCTGCCGTGGCGCGCACGGTCGCCACAGTCGCCGGGCCTGGCAAGGAGATGTGAAAGTGAACCGTCATGAGTAAGACACAGGTGGCCGGGCCACCGAGCAATCTTTTCTCCGCCGTCATCAAAGCCATCCGGCCCCGTCAGTGGTTGAAGAATCTGTTGGTTCTGGCGGCGCCACTGGCCGCCCTCGGCGGCGATGACAGCTACGACTACGGCAGTGTGGCATTCAAGGTTTCGATCGCCTTCGTGGTCTTCTGCATGGCCGCCTCGGCGATTTACCTCGTCAACGACGCTCGTGACGTGGAGGCCGATCGGGCCCACCCGACCAAGCAGTTCCGGCCGATCGCGGCGGGCGTGCTTCCGGTCGGACTGGCCTACGGGATAGCGGCCGCACTGGGTGCGGCATGTCTGGCGATCTCATGGTGGCTGACCCCTCAGCTAGCTCTGGTGATGGCGGTGTACCTGGCGATCCAGTTGGCCTACTGCTTCGGACTCAAACATCAAGCCGTGCTTGACATCTGCATCGTGTCGTCTGGATTCCTGATCCGCGCGATCGCCGGCGGCGTCGCCGCTGGAATCCCGCTTTCGCAATGGTTCCTGATGGTGATGGCGTTCGGGTCGCTGTTCATGGCGGCTGGAAAGCGCTACGCGGAACTACAACTTGCTGAGCGCACCGGCGCCAAGATCCGCAAGTCGCTGGAGAGTTACACCAGCACCTACCTGACATTCGTCTGGACCCTCTCGGCCACCGCTGTGGTGCTCTGCTACGGACTGTGGGCATTCGAACAGGACGGCAATACCGGTTCCTGGTTCGTCGTCTCGGTGATTCCGTTCACGATTGCCATCCTGCGCTACGCGGTCGATGTCGATGGTGGTCTGGCCGGTGAACCGGAGGAGATCGCCCTGCGCGACCGCGTGCTGCAACTGCTGGCGCTGGCCTGGATCGGAACTGTCATTGCCGCCGTCGTTCTCAGTTAGCACGCCGGCCGCCCTTTCGGGCCGCCCGGGTGGGCCGGTGTCTGCCTCCACCGCGCTCACTCGCATCAGTCTGTGGATCACCGTGGTGACGATGTCCGCGCTGTGGGCGTGGGGTGCATGGCAGCGACGTTGGATCGCTGACGATGGTCTGATCGTGTTGCGCACGGTACGAAATCTGCTGGCCGGAAACGGGCCGGTGTTCAATCCCGGCGAGCGGGTGGAGTCCAACACGTCCACCGCGTGGACTTACCTCACCTACGTCGGCAGCGTGATCGCCGGGCCGATGCGCCTGGAGTTTGTGGCGCTGGCGTTGGCGCTGGCGTTGAGCGTGGCCGGGTTGGCGATGATGATGCTGGGCACCGCCCGGTTGTTGGCGCCGGGTCTGCGAGGCCGGCGGGCGCTGATCCTCCCGGCCGGGGCCCTGGTGTACGTCGCGATACCGCCGGCGCGTGACTTTGCCACCTCGGGGCTGGAGAACGGTCTTGTCCTCGCCTGGCTGGGCCTGCTCTGGTGGATGATGGTCTGCTGGGCTCAACGCGGCTGGGCTCAAGGCGGCTGGGCTCAAGGCGGCTGGCGGCTGGCGGAAGGCTCCGAACGGCTGCGGGCTGAACCGCGAATGCCGTTCATCGCGGCGCTTGCCTTGGTGGCGGGGCTGAGCGTCCTGGTGCGACCGGAACTGGCCCTTATCGGCGGATTGGCCCTGGTGATGTTGCTACTGAGTGCCCGGGACCGGTGGCAACGGATCGTGATCGTGCTGGCGGGGGGACTGCTACCGGTTGGGTATCAGATCTTCCGGATGGGTTACTACGGACTGCTGGTACCCCAGACCGCGCTGGCCAAGGATGCCTCCGGCAGCAAGTGGGGCCAGGGCCTGATTTACCTCGGTAACTTCGCCGTGCCGTACGCGCTGTGGGTACCGGCGATCCTGTTGATCGCGCTGGCGCTGGTGCTGGCGGCCGGGCGCGTCACCGTGAAACACCGCCCGCGGCAAGGCAGGCGGCCGGCCGGATGGGTCCGAAGCCCGACCGCGGTGTGCATCTTCATGGTCCTCAGCGGCGTGTTGCAGGCCCTCTACTGGATCCGCCAGGGCGGCGATTTCATGCACGGGCGGGTGTTGCTTGCCCCCGTTTTCTGTCTACTCGCCCCCGTGGCGGTGATCCCGATCGCGGTGCCGCAGGGGAACTGGTTCGCCCGGGAACGCGGCTACCTGCTGGGGGGTGCGGCCGCGGCGATGTGGCTGGCGCTGGCGGGATGGGCGCTGTGGGCGGCCAACTCCGCGGGCATGGGATCGGACGCGACCAGGGTGACCTATTCCGGGATCGTCGATGAGCGCCGGTTCTACTCGCAGGCCACCGGGCACGCCCACCCGGTGACCGCGGCCGATTACCTCGACTACCCGCGGATGCGTTCCGTGCTGGTAGCCCTCAACAACACCCCTGACGGCGCTCTGTTGCTGCCCTCGGGCAACTACGACGTCTGGGATGTGGTGCCGGCCCTGCCGCCACCGCCTCCGCCGCCGGGTGTGTCGATGGACAGCTGGCGGCGCCAGGTCGCCCCGCACACGGTCTTTTTCACCAACCTCGGCATGGTTGGCATGAACGTAGGCCTCAACACCCGGGTCATCGACCAGATCGGACTGGTCAATCCGCTTGCCGCGCACACCGCACGGCTGGCTGACGCCCGCATCGGCCACGACAAGAACCTCTTCCCGGACTGGGCGGTTGCCGAGGGGCCGTGGCTCAAGGAGCGTCCCTACATTCCCGAGTATCTCGACGAAGGGTGGATCACCGAGGCCGGAGTCGCGCTGGGGTGTCCGAAGACCGCCGAGCGATTTGAAGCAATCCGCGAGCCGATGAGTTGGCCGAGGTTCATCGGCAACTTCAACCGCGCGTTGGAGTTCACCCGGTACCGGATCGACCGCGTTCCCCGCTACGAACTCCTGCGCTGCGCATTGCCGGAACCACCGGCCACGCGGCCCCCCTATACCGGCCTCCCGGCCACCGGGCCGTAGGCAGGTACGGCCCCAGGCTGTAGGCCGGTACGGAAGACCGGCACCGTCAACGCCGTCAATACCGGAACCGCAGGCAGGTGGGTGTGATTCACTACGATGCGTCGTCAGTCGGACCACAGGCCGGCCTGGCCGGGTCGAGGTGAGGTGGGTATGAGCAATCTGCTGAAACTGTTCCGGGTGCTGGGGGCTGCGGTCGTGGCTCTGGCCGGGTGGGGCGCAACGGCGCCGCCCGCCGCCGCAGCAGGCGTGGAGTACCTGATGGTGCCGTCGGGCGCGATGGGCCGAGACATCCCGGTGGCCTTCCAAGGCGGTGGCCCGCATGCGGTGGTGCTGCTCGACGCCTTCAACGCCGCCCCTGACGTGAGCAACTGGGTGACCTTAGGCAATGCGATGGGCACCCTCGGCGGCCGTGGACTCTCGGTGGCCGCTCCCGCCGGCGGTGCATACAGCCTCTATACCAACTGGGAACGCGACGGCAGCAAGCAGTGGGAGACCTTCCTGGCCGATGAACTGCCCAACTGGCTGGCGGCCAACAAGGGTCTGGCGCCCAGCGGGCACGGCATTGTCGGTGCGTCCCAGGGCGGGCTGGGTGCGGTGACGATGGCCGCCTTCCACCCGGATCGCTACAGTTTCGCCGGTTCGATGTCGGGCTTTTTGGCGCCGTCCAACACCCAGCTCAACGGCGCGATTTCCAATGGCATCAACGCCAGTGGCGCGACCGTCGAGGCGATGTGGGGTGCCCCGCAGCTCGGCCGCTGGAAGTTCCGCGATCCCAACGTGCACGCCAACCTCCTGGTCGCCAACAACACCCGGCTGTGGGTGTACAGCCCGCAAGCCGTCAGCTGCACCGACCCGGCCGCAATGATCGGCTTCTGCGATCAGGCCCAGGGCAGCAACCGGACGTTCTACGCGCACTACCGATCCCTCGGCGGAAAGAACGGGTACTTCGATTTCCCGGCCTCGGGCAACCATGACTGGGGGAGTTGGTCGGCCGCGCTGGGCGCGCTGGCGAATGACGTAACGGCAGCGATCCAGTAGCGCCTCGCCCGGGACGCTTGCCGAGACGTCGTGCGGAATCTGTTAACCATCCGCAATCTTGCAAGCGTTCGTGCGCTTACCCACAAGCTGTACTGTGATGGGGTGCAACGCTCGAATGGCGGCTCGCTCAGCAAACTTTCAGGTCTGGGTGGACGCCGCTCCGTCGTGTGCGAACGACTCGTGCCGACCCGTGTCGTCGCGGTGGCGGGCCTCATCGCCCCGGCGGCGTGGCTGTTGACGGGTTGCAGTGCCGGACCGGACCTGATGAGCACGGTGGTCCTGCCCTCCGAACAGACCGCCGGATCGGTCGGCGGCGATGCCACCGGTGCCGCGCCGGATCCCGGATCGCAGTCGGGCAAGCTGGACCTGACCTCCATCCAGCGCGGTTATCTCGATGCTCTGGGCGAGGCGGGAATTGATCCGCCCACGCAGTTACGGGCGCTGAGTATCGGGTCCTACGTATGCCAGGCCAGTGCCGCCGGCCAGAGTCCCGAAGCGGTTCGGGAGTACGTCGCACCGATGGTGCGCAGCGACATCGCCGACGCCAATGCCTCGAACCCGCAGTCAGCCTCGGTCATCGGAGTCGACGCGGCCATCGACGGCTACATTCGCATCGCCGGCCAGCGGCTCTGCTGAGACGCAGTTTCATCAAGCATGGTCCGGAAATCCCGAAAGACTGACCGCCGCAGGCGCCACCGCATTCTCGCCCTGATCGCCGCGGCGGCGGTGGCCATTGTGGTGGCACTCGTGGTCATCGTCATCGTCGTCGTCGTCCGCCGGCCCGGACCGGCCACCACCGCAATCCCGCCGACCGCCGTGCCGCCTACCAGCCAGCCGGAGCGCAAGCCGCGACCGGCCTTCCAGGACGCGAGTTGCCCTGACGTCGACCTGATCGCCATCCCGGGCACCTGGGAGTCCTCGCCGTCAGACGATCCGCTGAACCCGATTCAGTTCCCGATCGCGTTGCTGCTCAACGTGACTCGGCCGATTATGGAGCAGTTCGGGCGGGACCGGGTGGAGGTCTACACCTTGCCCTACACCGCCCAGTTCGGTAACCCGCTGTCGGCGGACAAGCAGATGTCCTATAACGACAGTCGCGCGGAAGGCACGAGGGCTGCCGTGGCAGCCATGACGGCGATGAACGAGCGCTGTCCGCTCACCGGCTACGTGCTGGTCGGATTCTCCCAGGGCGCTGTGATCGCCGGAGACCTGGCCAGCGATATCGGCAATGGTCGCGGTCCGGTCGACGAGGACCTGGTCCTGGGCGTCACGCTGATCGCCGACGGCCGGCGTCACCCCGGCGAAGGCCAGGAGATCGGTCCCAATCCGCCGGGCCAGGGCGCCGAGATCACCCTGGCCGAGGTTCCCGCACTGTCGGCCCTGGGCCTGACGATGAGCGGTCAGCGGCCGGGCGGTTTCGGTGCCCTCAACAACCGCACTAACCAGATCTGTGCGCGCGGCGATCTGATCTGCGCAGCCCCGCAGTCCGCCTTCAACATCGCCAACCTGCCCAAGACCCTCAACGTGCTGGCTGGTGGCGCCGGGCAACCCGTTCATGCGCTGTACAACACGCCGGAGTTCTGGAATCTCGACGGGCTGACCTCAACCGCGTGGACGCTGGGTTGGGCCCGTGGCTTGATTGAGAACGCACCCCGGCCGGCGCACGGCTAGCCCGGCGCGCCGCAGCGCGCGGGGATTTGGCGGCGGCACCACAGTGGGACTAACATTAAGAAGAAAATAAGGCCTGATTAACGCCGGTCCATTGGGGACCGCTGAAACCATGTCGGCACACCGGTGAACGCCCCATTCCCGGTACCATCCGGGTGGCTCGCCACCGATGCCGCGCACGGCTTGCCCGGACCCCAAAGGGCGGCCCGACGCCGGGGCGCGTTCTGACAGGAGAGTGGTATGCCGTTCCATAACCCGTTCATCAAGGACGGCCGGATCGTGTTTCCGGAAGGCGCCAGCCTGGTCAGACACGTCGAGCGGTGGGCAAAGGTCCGCGGCGACAAACTCGCCTACCGATTCCTGGATTTCTCCACCGAACGCGATGGCGTCGCACACGACCTTCGCTGGGCCGACTTCGGCGCTCGCAACCGGGCTGTCGCGGCTCGTCTGCAGCAGGTAACCCAGCCCGGTGACCGAGTGGCGATTCTGTGCCCGCAGAACCTCGAGTACCTCATCGCATTCTTCGGAACGCTCTACGCCGGCCGGATCGCCGTACCGCTGTTCGACCCGTCCGAGCCCGGTCACGTCGGCCGCCTGCACGCGGTTCTGGACAACTGCGCACCGACGGCGATCCTGACCACCACCGAGGCCGCGGAGGGTGTACGCAAGTTCTTCCGGACCCGGCCGGCCAACGAACGGCCCAGGGTCATCGCGGTGGATGCGGTTCCTGATGAAGTGGGTGCGACGTGGGAACCGGTGGAGGCCGACCACGAGAGCATTGCCTATCTGCAGTACACCTCCGGATCCACCCGAATCCCGACCGGCGTGCAGATCACCCACCTGAACCTGGCCACCAACGTGGTGCAGGTGATCGAGGCACTCGAGGGCGAAGAGGGCGACCGCGGCGTCAGCTGGCTGCCGTTCTTCCATGACATGGGCCTGATCACCGCGCTGCTGTCACCGATGATCGGCCACTTCTTCACCTTTATGACTCCTGCGGCTTTTGTGCGCCGACCAGGTCGCTGGATCCGGGAAATGGCCCGCAAACCGTCGGACGAAGGCGGTGTGATCTCGGTGGCACCGAACTTCGCATTCGATCACGCCGCGGCGCGCGGACTGCCCCGCGACGGTGAACCGCCGTTGGATCTGTCCAACATCAAGGCGATCCTCAACGGCAGCGAACCGATTTCGGCGGCGACCGTCAGCCGGTTCAACGAGGCGTTCACGCCATTCGGGTTTCCGCCCCGGGCTATCAAGCCGTCCTATGGTCTGGCCGAGGCGACATTGTTCGTGTCCACGACGCCCGCCGGTGAAGCACCCAAGATCGTCACCGTCGACCGCGACGAACTCAATGCCCACCGCTTCGTCGAGGTGCCCGCGGAGTCCGTCAACGCCGTTGCTCAGGCATCCGCCGGCAAGATCGGCATCGCCGAGTGGGCGGCGATCGTCGACCATGAGAACGCCAGCGAGTTACCGGACGGACAGATCGGCGAGATCTGGATCAGCGGGCAGAACATGGGCACCGGTTACTGGAACAAGCCCGAGGAGACCATCGCGACA
>CAIWCQ010000224.1 GCA_903911165.1 uncultured Actinomycetes bacterium
CGGCACCGTGGAACTACGCAACCGTTTCACCGGCGAGACCCGGGAGGTCGCCGTCGGCACTGCGGTCGCCGATATCTCCGCGGCTTTGGCCGACGTCTGACGGGGCCGACGTCTGACCGCGAGCATGACGCCAGCGCGACGTTCGGCGGCGAACGTCGCACTGGCGTCAGACTCGCGGTCAGACGTCGGCCCCGTCAGACGTCGGCCCCGTCAGACGTCGGCCAAAGCCGCGGCGATATCGGCGACCGCAGTGCCGACGGCGACCTCCCGGGTCTCGCCGGTGAAACGGTTGCGTAGTTCCACGGTGCCGTCCGCCCAACCCCGGCCCAACACCACGATCCACGGCATACCGAGCAGTTCAGCGTCCTTGAACTTCACCCCGGGTGAGACGGTCCGGTCATCAAGGAGCACCTCGAAGCCCAGCCGATCCAGTTCGGCGGCGAGTTCCTCGGCACCGGCCCGCGCCTCGGCATCTTTGTTGGCGATCACGACGTGCACGTCGAATGGCGACACCGCCGCCGGCCACCGCAACCCGAGTTCATCGTGCTGCTGCTCGGCGATCACCGCCACCAGTCGCGACACTCCGATGCCGTAGGAGCCCATGGTCGGACGCACCGGTTTGCCGTCCTCACCGAGGACGTCGACGGTGAAAGCATCGGTGTACTTGCGGCCCAACTGGAAGATGTGGCCGATCTCGATGCCGCGCGCACTCACCAGTGGGCCGGCCCCGTCCGGGGAGGGGTCGCCGTCGCGAACCTCGGCGGCTTCGATGACGCCATCCGCGATGAAATCACGTCCGGCCACCAGGCCGACCACATGCTTGCCCGGTTCGTCGGCCCCGGTGATCCATGCCGTACCGCCGGCAACCCGCGGATCCACTAGATAGCGAACGCCATTGTCCAGCAACGCTTTCGGGCCGATATAGCCCTTCTGCAGGAACGGATTCCTGGCGAAATCAGCGTCGTCGAGCATGGCATATTCGGCCGGATCGAGTGCGGCGCCGAGTCGCTTGTCGTCGACCTCGCGGTCACCGGGCAGTCCAACTGCCAGCAGCTCCCATTCGCCCCCTGGCATACGGACCTTCAGCAGCACGTTCTTAAGTGTGTCGGCGGCGGTGACGGTACGGCCCAGGCCGGCGGTATTGGCCCAGTCGACCAGGGTGGCGATGGTCGGGGTGTCACCGGTGTCATACACCTGCGGTGCGGCCAGACCCTCGAACGGTATCGGGTCGGGTACCGCGGTGGTGACCGCCTCGACGTTCGCGGCATAGCCGGATTGCGGGCAGCGCACGAAGGTATCTTCGCCGATATCGCTCTCCGCGAGGAACTCCTCGGATGCACTGCCCCCCATCGCTCCGGAGACCGCTGAGACGATCACATAGCGAATGTTCATGCGCACGAACATCTTTTGGTAGGCCTCGCGGTGGGCGAGATACACCGTCCGCAGCCCGTCGTCGTGGACATCGAAGGAGTAGGAGTCCTTCATGATGAACTCTCGGCCGCGCAGAATTCCGGCCCGTGGCCGGGCCTCGTCGCGGTACTTGGTCTGGATCTGGAACAGCAGCACCGGGAAGTCCTTGTAGGAGCTGTACTCCCCCTTGACGGTGAGGGTGAACAACTCCTCGTGGGTCGGTCCGAGCAGATAGTCGTTCATCCGACGGTCCTTGAGCCGGAAGACCCCGTCGCCGTATTCGGTCCAGCGGTTGGTGGTCTCGTACGGTGCGCGCGGCAGCAGCGCGGGGAACAGGATCTCCTGGCCGCCGATCGCGATCATTTCCTCGCGGACGATGTTCTCGATCTTGCGCAGCACCCGCAGCCCGAGCGGCAGCCAGCTGTACAGGCCCGGGCCGATCGGCCGGACGTAGCCGGCTCGGATCAGCAGCTTGTGGCTGGGCACTTCGGCGTCAGCGGGATCGTCACGCAGGGTTCGCAGAAACAGTTCGGACATCCGGGTGATCACAGCAGTCAAGCCTAACCACCGGTCCCGGCCACTCGACTGGCAGCCGAACCAACCTCGCCGGCGTCAGCTAGATTTCGCCGGCCTCGACCGCCTCGCGAGTGTGTTGCGCGGCGGCGATCTGCCGCGCGGAGAACCCGATGAAGAAAGCGCTGATCCCGACCAGGATGGCCACCGCGGCGATCCACAGCAGCGAGTAGGTGTAGCCGGCGTCAAGCGCGTCGAGCTGGGCCGGGGTCATATCGGCCACCGGGCCGGTGGTACCGCCGAGATAGAGGGTGCGCGAGACCTGCACCGCCTGGATGACCACGAGCACCACCGGTCCACCGAGGTTCTGCACCATCAGGGTGATGGCACTGACCGGGCCGATTTCACTGGGGCCGACCTCGGCGACTGCGCACAGCGGCAAGATCACCGAGATGACGCCGATACCGAACCCGCCGATCAGAATCGGCAAAAGGAGATCGGGAAAGTACGGGATGGTGCGGGTCAGAGTAGATCCGAAGAGCATGGAGCCGAGCACGAAGATACCGCCGCCGATGATGAGCCAGCGCGGAGCGATGTGCGGGGCCAATCGCGCGGTGATCACGTTGCCGAGGCCGAGGGCCAACGCGAACGGAATGAACCCAATACCCGCGTGCAGTGCCGAGTACCCCAGAACGTCCTGGACGTAGAGCCCGATCATCACGGTCAACGTCAACAGCACGCCACCGGCGAGGAACAGCGAGATGAAGGTCATCACCCGGTTGCGATCGGCGAACAGCGACAGCGGAACCAGTGGGTTGTCTGCGCTGCGCTCGACGAACAGGAACCCGATGCCGAGCAGCACTGCGGCCACTCCGGCGCCGATTACCCACGGGTCCGCCCAGCCGCGCGGCGGGCCCTGGGTGAAGACCAGCACCGCCGCGGCGCAGGCCAGCGTCGCCACCAGGGCACCGGTGATGTCGAGCTTCAGGCGTTCGTGACGGGTTTCCTCGAGTCGGGTCAGCGCAATCCAGATGATCAGCGCGCCGATCGGCAGGTTGATCAGGAAGGCCAGCCGCCAGGACACCTCGGTGAGCGCGCCGCCGAGCACCAGACCCAGCACCGACCCGATGCCCTGCATGCCGGCCGACATCGCCATCGCGCGGTTGCGCGCGTGGCCGACGGCGTAGGTGGTAGCGATCAGCGCCAGTCCGGTCGGTGCAGCCACGGCGGCCCCGATGCCCTGCACGGCCCGAGCGGCAATCAGGAGTGCACCGTCGGTGGCCAGCCCACAGGCCATCGAGGCGATGGTGAACACCCCGACCCCGGAGATGAACGCCCGCTTGTGGCCGATGGCGTCGCCGACCCGCCCGCCGAGCAACAGCAGCCCGCCGAACGTCAGGACGTAGGCGGTGATGACCCAACTCTTGCCGGCATCGGAGAGGCCGAGTTCGTCCTGCATCCGGGGCAGTGCGACGATCACGATGGTCCCGTCCAGGGTGGCCATCAACTGCATGCCCGTGATCGCGATGATCGCGGTCCCCAGCACGCTGGAGGAAAGCGCTCTGGCCGGCGGTTCGGGAACGCTGACGCCAGCCATGGCTGCCTACCCTACCCAGGTCGCCGCTATCCGGGCCCCGTGCCTATCCGGGCCCGCGTATCAGGGCCCGTGCCGGGCGGGCGGTTAAATCTCGCCGGAGTCGATCGCTTCCTTGACTTCCTGCGCATGGGCGACCTGCTTGGCGGAGTAGCCGATGAACAAGGCCACCGCACCGACGATCACCGCCACTGCGGCCACCCACAGCAGACCGTAGGTGTAACCCTGGTCAAGGGCGTGCAACTGTTCGGGATTCATGTTCTTGACCGGTCCGGTGGTGCCGCCCAGGTAGAGGGTGCGAGAGGTGATCACGGCCTGGATGACGGCCAGTACGACGGGGCCGCCCAAGTTCTGCAGCATCAGCGCGATCGCCGACACGGGTCCGATCTGGTCGAACCCGACGCCGGCGATAGCCGACACCGTCAGCGGCACGACGATCATCCCGATGCCGAAGCCCCCGACCGTGATGGGAATCACCAGATTCGGGAAGTAGGGGATGTCGGCGTTCAGGGTTGAGCCGTAGATCATCGCAGCGAGGACCAGCACACCGCCGGCGATGACGAGCACCCGCGGCGGAAAGCGTGACACCAATTGCGACGAGACAGCCAAGCCGACGCCGAGGGTGATGACGAACGGGATGAATCCGATTCCGGCTCGCAGTGCGCTGTAGCCCATGATGTCCTGGACGTACAGGCCGATCAGGACGGTCAGTGTGAACATCACCCCGCCGGCCAGGAAGATCGCGGCAAAGGTGGCCAGCCGGTTGCGGTCGCGGAATAGCTCGAACGGCACCACCGGGTTGATCGCGCTGCGCTCCACGACGACGAAGGCTGCGAACGCCAGCACGGCCGCCCCGCCGGCCAGCAGCGTCATGGGCGCTAACCAGCCATTCTCCGGCCCCTGGGTGAAGCCGAACACCGCAGCCGTGCAGCCGATCGTCGCCAGCAGTGCGCCGGCCGCGTCGAGTTTCATCCGCTCCCGGTGGGTCTCGCGCAGGTTGTGATACGCCAGGTAAATCATCAGGATGCCGATCGGCACGTTGACCAGGAAGGCCAGCCGCCAGGACACCTCGGTGAGCGCACCACCGACGACCAGGCCCAGCACCGAGCCGATTCCGGTCATGGCGGCGAACACCGCAGTGGCGGCATTGCGTGCCGGGCCTTTGGGGAATGTGGTGGCGACCAGCGCCAGCCCGGTGGGTGCGGCGATCGCCGCGCCTACGCCCTGGAGTAGCCGAGCGACCACCAAAGTCGTTTCGTCCCAGGCGATTCCGCACAGCACCGAGGCGATCGTGAACAGCGCGACGCCGACGATGAACGTCCGCTTGCGACCGATGGTGTCGCCGAGACGTCCACCGAGCAGCATCAGGCCACCGAAAGTCAGCACGTAGGCGGTGATCACCCAACTGCGGCCGGCATCGGACAGGCCCAGCTCGTCTTGGATCTTCGGCAGCGCGACGATGGCCACGGTGGAGTCCATGGTGGCCAGTAGCTGCATTCCGCCGATCGCGGCGATGGCGGAGATGAAGCGCCGCGAAGGCAGCCAGCCCGGGATCCGCGCCGCCGCTGCGGAGCGCGGTTGCTCATCCAGCCGTGCCGGACCCGACAGCGGTGACGGACCGTCCCGATGGCCGGCGGCGCGGCTGGCCCGTGGCAAGGGCGTGGCGCGCTTCGCGTCATCGAGTGCGGTCATAGCGACCTACCCTACAGTAATATTAAGAGGACTTTAAAGTCTCGAGTCCGGCCACGGGCCCGATCACGATGATCGCCGGTGGCCGAATGCCCTGGTCGCGGATTTCTTCGGCCACGTCGGCCAGCGTCGCCCGCAGCACCCGTTCGCCGGCCGTGGTGCCCTGCTGCACCACCAGAACAGGCGTTTCGGCTGGTCGGCCGCCTTTACGCAGGATCTCGGCGAACAACTCGATGCGTTCGACGGCCATCATCAGCACCAACGTCCCGGTCAACTGCGCCAGCGCGTTCCAATTCACTAACGATTCCGGGTGCTCCGGTGACAGGTGCCCGCTGACCACCACGAATTCGTGATTCACCGCCCGGTGCGTGACGGGGACACCGGCCATCGCGGGTACCGCGATCGCGCTGGTGACGCCGGGTACCACTGTGACCGGAATCCCAGCAGCGGCACAGGCGAGAACTTCCTCATACCCGCGGGCGAACACGAACGGGTCACCGCCTTTGAGTCGCACCACGAACTTCCCCGCCCGGGCCCGGTCGATCAGAATGTCATTGATGGATTCCTGCGCCATGGCGCGACCGTAGGGAATCTTGGCCGCGTCGATGATCTCGACGTTCGGCGGGAGTTCGGCCAGCAGTTCCGGCGGTGCAAGCCGATCGGTCACCACCACGTCGGCCGCGGCCAGCAGTCGCCGCCCGCGCACGGTGATCAACTCGGGGTCGCCGGGTCCCCCACCCACCAGTGCCACCCCGCCGGGCATCACATCGGCGGCTGTGGTGGCGGCGAGGTCGCCGGCGATGCGGCCTTGGGCGAAAGCCTCCCGGATCGCCGAGCGCACGGCTGCCGATCTGCGATGCTCGCCACCGGCCAGCACCCCCACCATCAGTCCCTCATAGTCGAAGGAGGCCGGGGTGACGGCGGTGCCGTCGCGGCCGGCATCGGCGCGAACGCAGAAGATACGTCGACTCTCGGCCTCGGCCACCACCGCGGCGTTCACCTCCGGGTCGTCGGTGGCGGCGATGGCGTACCAGGCGCCGTCGAGATCGCCGTCGCGGTAGTCCCGCAGGGTCAGGGTGATGCCCGGCCGCTGCGCGGCAAGGGCTTCCACCGCCGGGGTGGCAGCCCGGGCGATCACGTGGACGTCGGCGCCGTGGGAGATGAGCACCGGCACCCGGCGCTGCGCCACCGTGCCGCCGCCGATCATGACGACCTTCTTGCCGGCCAAGCGCAGGCCGACCAGGTAGGCGTTCTCGCTCACCTGACGAGCCTAATGAGCGTCATCAACACCGCCGTGGTAGCCCGCGGCATGCTCGACGAACCGCCGGATGGCGTGCGGCTGGGCCGCAGGATGGGTATGCAGATAGGACGCGTGCACCCCGGCGTCGACCGCACCATCGCTCGCTGCAGGTTCGCCCGTCCGGCCCATGATCCACGCCGACTGCACCGGCGCATCGAATTGCACTGTGGTGCGGTGAAACTCGTGACCGGTCACCCGCTGGCCCTCGGTATACAACGCCGAATCCGCCGCGGCGACGGCGTCGCGATAGCCCAGGGTGAGTCGCGGAGTGAAGGTCGCCGAACCGGACAGCACTGCACACATCGGGTGCCCGTCAAGATCGGACATCAAATAGGTAAGCCCGCCGCATTCGGCGTGTACCGGGCCGCGGACGGCGAATTCGCGGATCTGGCCGCGCAGTGTGACGTTGCCGGAAAGCTGTTCGGGGTACTGCTCGGGGAATCCGCCCGGCAGCACCAGCGCCGCGGTGCGCTCCGGAAGCGTCTCGGTGATCGGATCGAACGCCACCACCTCCGCGCCGGCCGCTCGCAGGAGTTCGTCGTACTCGGCGTAGCCGAAAGTGAAAGCCTTACCGGCCGCGACCGCCACCACTGGACGGCCCACCACCGGCACCCCCGCCGCATCCTCCGGTGACCACACCGGACCCGGCACCTCAGATCCGGCCAGTGCGACAACCGCATCCAGGTCGACGTGCCGGGCGATGAGATCGGTCATCGCCGCCACCGCGTCACCCGCCGCATCCCCGTGTTCGGTGGCGGTCACCAACCCGAGATGACGTGACGGTACCGAAAGTTCATCGTGGCGTGGCACCGCGCCCAGCACCGGGATACCCACAGTCTCGCAGGCCTGCCGCAGGACCGCCTCGTGACGCTCCGAACCCACCCGGTTGAGGATCACTCCTGCGATACGCACTCCGCGCAGGTAGGTCGAAAAACCATGCAGCACAGCCGCAATGGTTTGACTCTGCCCGCGAACGTCGATAACAAGCACTACCGGGGCGCCCAGCAGTTGGGCAACCTGTCCGGTGGAACCGCGTGCCGGGAAACCGAACTGCTCGTCGATGCGGCCATCGAAAAGGCCCATCACACCTTCGACCACGGCGATATCGGCACCGGCCGAACCATGCCGGTACAGCGGGCCGATCAGATCCTCGCCGACCAGAACCGGATCAAGGTTGCGGCCAGACCGGCCTGCCGCCAGAGCGTGATAGCCCGGATCGATGAAGTCAGGTCCGACCTTGAACGGCGCAACCCGCCGGCCGCCGCGGCGCAGCGCACCCATCAAACCCGTTGCGATGGTGGTCTTTCCACTCCCGGAAGACGGAGCGCCGATCACAACAGCGGGGGTTCGCGCCATGCCTACCACTCCAGACCGCGCTGGCCTTTGCGGCCGGCATCCATCGGGTGGGCGATCTTGGTCATCTCAGTCACCAGATCGGCGACTTCGAGCAGTCGCGGCGGGGCGTCGCGCCCGGTGATCACGACATGCTGCCGACCCGGCCGGGCCAGCAATGTATCGACCACCTCGTCGACGTCGACCCACCCCCAAGTGAGTGGGTAGGTGAACTCGTCGAGAACGTAGAAGTCGTGTTCCTGCGCGGCGAGGCGGCGCGAGATCTCCGCCCAGCCGGCGGCGGCGGTCGCGGCGTGGTCGTCCTCGGCGCCCGGTTTTTTGACCCATGACCAGCCGGCGCCCATCTTGTGCCACTCGACGGCACCGCCGATTCCCTCGTCGGCGTGCAGTCGGCCGAGCCGTTCGAAGACCGATTCCTCCCCAACCTTCCACTTGGCGCTCTTGACGAACTGGAAGACCCCGATGTCCATGCCGGCGTTCCACGCGCGCAACGCCATTCCGAAGGCCGCGGTCGATTTCCCCTTGCCGACACCGGTATGCACCGCGAGTACCGGGGCGTTGCGTCGCTGTCTGGTGGTCAGCCCGTCATCGGGGACGGAAATCGGCTGGCCCTGTGGCATCGCACGCCTCCTTTCCGGTGTGCACGCTCAGGCCGCCCGGCGTACGGCCTGCGCCAGATGATCCGCACGCAGCTGCTCGAGGCGTAATACCGGCGCCCCAAGCTGGTCGGCAAGTTCGCTCGCCAGACCCAATCGGATATAGGAGGTCTCACAGTCCACCACGACCGCGGCAGCACCCTCTGCGGCAAGTAGGCGTGCGGCAATACGACTGCGCCCCAACGGGTCCGGGCCGCCGGTCGCGCGGCCATCGGTGAGCATCACCACCAGCGGTCGACGGGTGCGGTCGCGGGCCCGTTCGCGGATCACCACATCGCGGGCGGCCAGCAGACCCTCGGCCAGTGGGGTGGTGCCCCCGGTGTCGAGCCGGTTCAACCGCCGGGATGCCGTATACGCCGATGCGGTCGGCGGCAGCACCAGACGAGCGCCGGTGGAACGGAATGTGATGACGGCGACCTTGTCACGACGCTGGTATGCATCACGCAACAGCGACAGCGCCGCGCCGGTCACGGCGGTCATCCGGTCGCGGGCGGCCATCGATCCGGAGGCGTCGACGACAAAGATCACCAGGTTGCCTTCCCGGCCGATGCGCGCGGCGCGTCGAATGTCCTCGGCGTCGGGGCGTAGTGGGCCCGCGCCGGTGCGACGGTTGGCGGCGGCGAGCAGTGTCGCGAACAGGTGCACACCGTGGCCCTGCTCCGGCGTCGCACTGGCGCCGATCATCGCGCCGGCGGCGTTGCGGGCCGGTGAGCGTCGACCGGCGTGGCCGTCACCGACACCGGGAACTTTCAGCACTCGGGTGCGAAACTCCGGTGCAGGTGGTGCCGAAGGTCGGGTCGGTGACGATGAATTCGGTTGGCGGGGAGTGGTTTCCGCAGTACCGTCAGCCGATTGTCCGCCGCCCGGCGGATCGGGGTCGGGTTCCGATTCGTCGTCGGCGGAGGCCGACAGTGCTTCGTCGTCGGCGGAGGCCGACAGGGATCCTTCGTCGGCGGTTGCCGACAGTGCTTCGTCGAGTTCACCGGGGTCGATTCCCGGGTCATCGAAGGGGTCGCGGCGACGCCGGTGCGGCAGTGCGAGTTCGGCGGCCACCCGGATATCTTCTTCGCCGACGGTATCGGCTCCGCGCCAGGCGGCGTGTGCCACCGCGGTGCGAGCCACGACCAGATCGGCACGCATTCCGTCGACGTCGAAGGCCGCGCACAGCGCCGCGATCCGGTTCAATTCTCGGTCGGACAACTCGACGTCATTCACCCTCCCGCGGGCGGCGACTATCTTCTGCGCGAGGTCACTGTCCTGCGCGGTGTACCGGGCGGCGAATCCGGCCGGGTCAGCCTCGTAGTCGAGGCGACGGCGAATGACCGCGCTGCGCACCGCAACCTCACGGGAGGCGTGCACGTCGACGGCAAGCCCGAACCGGTCGAGCAGTTGCGGACGCAATTCGCCCTCTTCGGGGTTCATGGTGCCAACCAGGACGAACCGCGACTCATGTGAGTGCGACACCCCATCGCGCTCGATATGAACCCGGCCCATCGCGGCGGCATCGAGCAGCACGTCGACCAAATGATCGGCTAGCAGGTTGACCTCGTCGACGTAAAGCACGCCGCCGTGAGCGCGAGAGAGCAACCCGGGGGAAAACGCGTGCTCGCCGTCGCGCAGCACCTTCTGCAGATCCAGCGAACCCACGACGCGGTCCTCGGTGGCGCCGATCGGCAATTCCACCAACTTCGCGCCCGGATCCGCCTCGGTCAACACCGCGGCCAGGGCTCGAGCGGCGGTCGATTTGGCGGTGCCCTTCTCGCCGCGGATCAGCACGCCGCCGATCTCCGGGCGCACCGCGCACAACAGCAGCGCCAGTCGCAGCCGGTCATGGCCGACGAGGGCGCTGAACGGGTAACCCGGCTGGTTCACGAGGGTTGCATCCGCAACATCGGGACATGCGGAATGCCGTCCTCGCAGAACTCGTCGCCGTCCACCACAAAGCCGTGCCGGGCGTACATGTCAATCAGGTAGGTCTGGGCATTGAGCGCGCAGGGGTCTGCACCGACATCCGCCAGCGCGGCCTGCAGCAGACGGGTCGCGTAGCCGTGGCCTCTGGCCGCCGCTCGGGTGCAAACCCGGCCGATTCGAAACTGCCTGCGCCCGCCAGGGTTCCCTTCGATGGGAGCCTCATCGATCAAGCGCAGCGTCGCGATCACCTCGCCGGACCTTTCTTCCAGCCAGAAATGCCGGGTCCGCGCCAACAGGTCGGAGCCGTCGAGATCCGGATAGGGGCAGGCCTGCTCGACGACAAACACCTCGATGCGCAACGTCAGCAGGTCATAGAGGATTGCCGCGTCGAGGTCGCGGCCGCAGCAACGGCGCAGCGCAACCGTCACATCGCTCCTTACGTCGCAACCCGCACCCGGTCGGTCACGGCAGTGGGGCTAGATTAACCCGGCTAAGGTTGGCCCGTGACGGCAGTGCAGGCCGAATGGACCGACGATGTTCTGCCCGGATACCGGCAGCACACCCTGGCGCTGGGCACCGATCCTGATGGCGAAGGCGAATTGTTCGCCACCCTGGTCCGCACTACCGACTCAATCCCGTCGTCGTCGGTGGTGCTTGCCGTGCACGGCTATACCGACTACTTCTTCAATACCGAACTGGCCGACCACTTCACCGCCCGGGGCTGGCGCTTCTACGGTCTCGATTCGCGCCGGTGCGGCCGCTCCTGGCGGGAGGGCCAGACTCCGCATTTCACCACCGACCTGACCCACTACGACCGCGAACTGGAGGGTGCGCTGGCGATCATCGGCGCGGAAAATCCCGCCGCCCGGGTCTTGGTGTACGGCCACTCCACCGGCGGGCTGGTGGTGTCACTGTGGCTGGACCGGGTGCGCAGCCGCGGCGACACCGCGGCACTGAAGATCGCGGGCCTGGTGCTCAACAGCCCGTTCCTGGACCTGAACGGGCCGGCGATCCTGCGGACCCGGGCCACCTCGACGGCGATCGGGGCGGCATCGCGGGTGCGCGCGACCCGGGTGGTGCGCGGGGCCGGTTCCGGCGGCTACGGGCTCACGCTGCATCGGGCCTACCACGGCGAGTTCGACTACAACCTGACGTGGAAGCCGATCGGCGGTTTCCCGATCACCGTCGGCTGGATTCACGCCATCCGACGCGGCCAGGCCCGCCTTCACCGAGGGCTTGACGTGGGCGTGCCTAATCTCGTGTTGCGCTCCGATCACAGCGTCGCCGAGAC
>CAIWCQ010000225.1 GCA_903911165.1 uncultured Actinomycetes bacterium
CGAGACAGCGCGCTGACCCGCACACCAACTGTGGACGGGCGTGTGACTGTGGATCGATGCGGTATGAATGGGCTGATGCCACAGCCTCCGTCGCCGGACAAGCGCGACACCATCGCTGCCGCGCGTGCCAACTGGGAACGCGCGGGGTGGGCCGACGTCGCCGACGGCATGGTCGCGGTCACCTCGGTAATGCGTGCCCATCAGATTTTGCTGGCGCGGGTGGAAAACTCCCTCCGGCCCTACGATCTGAGCTTCTCGCGCTACGAACTGTTACGCCTGCTCGCCTTCAGCCGTGCCGGTGCACTGCCGATCACCAAGGCATCCGACCGGTTACAGGTGCATGTCACGAGCGTCACCCACGCCATCCGGCGATTGGAGGGCGACGGCCTCGTCGAGCGAATACCGCACCCGACCGACGGCCGCACCACCCTGGTGCGGATCACCGACCTGGGGCGCTCGACGGTCGAAGATGCCACCGTCACCCTCAACGATCAGGTGTTCGCCGATATCGGTATCTCGCATGAGCAAGCCGCCGCCCTGGTCACGGCCATCGATATGTTGCGACACCAGGCGGGCGACTTCTGAGACCTCAGCCGGCCCGCAGGGACTCGATGACGGCGCTGAAGTCCAGATCGGCGTGTTCGTCGGCGAATCGGGCGTAGATCTGCGCAGCGTGACTGCCGAGCGGAGCCGACGCGCCGGTGGACGCGACGGCGGCCATCGCCAGACCCAGGTCCTTGTTCATCAGTGCCGTGGCGAAGCCGGGCTTGAAGTCGTTGTTAGCCGGTGACGTCGGAACCGGGCCGGGAACCGGGCAGTTGGTGTGCACTGCCCAGCAGTTACCGGTCGCCCCGGTGATCACGTCGAAGAGCGACTGCGCGGACAGGCCCAATTTGTCGGCCAGCACGAATGCCTCGCCGACGGCGATCTGCTGAACTGCCAGCAGCATGTTGTTGCACAACTTCGCGGCCTGGCCCGCACCCGAGTCGCCGCAATGAATGATTTTGCCCGCCATGGCGTCCAGCACCGGGCGGGCTGTTTCCAACGCGTCGGTCTCACCGCCGACCATGAACGCCAGCGTTCCGGCAGCAGCCCCCTTCACTCCGCCGGAGACCGGGGCATCGAGTTGGGCGAAACCCCGTTCGACGGCGTAGGCATGCACGGCGCGGGCATCGTCGACGGCGATCGTCGAGCTGTCGATGAACAGCGCACCCGCTGCGGCGGTGGACATCACCTCGGCGTAACACTGGCGAACAAGGGTCCCGTTGGGCAGCATCGTGATGACGACGCTGGCGTCCCTAACCGCCTCTGCTGCGGTTTCACAGACGCTCACACCTGCGTCGGCGGCGGCGGCCCGGGCGGCGGGCACCGGATCGAAGCCCTGCACCTCGTAGCCGGCCTTGACCAGGTTGGCGCCCATCGGTGCGCCCATATTTCCCAGGCCTAAAAATGCGATCGCGGTCATCTGGTTTGCTCCCTTGAGTACGTCATGCCGAGGCGCGAGCCTGCGTCGCGGCGGCCCGGCCGATCACCACGCGC
The DNA here is from genome assembly GCA_903911165.1 of uncultured Actinomycetes bacterium. Taxonomy (GTDB): domain Bacteria; phylum Actinomycetota; class Actinomycetes; order Mycobacteriales; family Mycobacteriaceae; genus Mycobacterium. The sequence continues at coordinate 1,540 of CAIWCQ010000225.1, forward strand.
ATGATTTCGTTGGTGCCCTCCAGGATTCGGTGCACCCGCAGATCGCGGACGATCTTCTCCAGGCCGTACTCGCGGAGGTATCCGTACCCGCCCAGCAGTTGTAGTGCGCGGTCGGCGACGTCGAAGCAGGCATCGGTGACGTAGAGCTTCGCCATCGCGCACAACTCGACCTTGCCGGCATCGTCGGCGTCCAGGGCGCTCGCCGCATGCCAGAGCATCAACCGCGCGGTCTGAAGAGAAGTGGCCATATCGGCTAGCGCGAAGCGGATGGTCGGTTCGTCAATCAACGCGCCGCCGAACGCCTGCCGATCCACCAGGTAGCTCGCAGCCCGATCGTAGGCGGCCTGACCGCCACCGAGTGAGCAGGCGGCGATGTTTAGTCGACCACCGTTGAGTCCGTTCATCGCGATTCCGAATCCGCCACCCGCACCCTCCGGGCCGCCGAGCATCGCATCGGCGGGCACCCGGACGCCCTCCAGGATCACCTGTGCGGTGGGCTGTGCATTCCAGCCCATTTTGTCCTCGCAAGCGCCGAAACTCAAACCGGGCGTTCCTTTTTCGACGATGAATGCCGAGATTCCGCGCGGTCCGTCGGCACCGGTCCGGGCCATCACGATGTACACATCGGACACCCCGGCACCGGAGATGAATTGCTTCACTCCGTCGAGAACGTAATGATCACCGTCGGCGACCGCCTTGGTTCGTAGCGCCGCCGCGTCTGATCCGGCACCGGGCTCGGTCAGGCAGTAACTCGCGATCGCTTCCATCGACGCCAGTCGGGGAATCCAGGACTTACGCTGCTCGGCGGTGCCGTAGGTGTCAATCATCCACGCACACATGTTGTGAATCGAGATGAAGGCCGCGACCGTCGGGTCGGCGACGGACAGCTCTTCGAAGATCCGAACAGCGTCCAATCGGCGCAACCCGCTGCCGCCGACGTCTTCTCCGCAGTAGATGGCAGCCATGCCCAACTCCGCGGCCTCGCGCATCACGTCGACGGGGAAGTGTTTGGTGTGATCCCACTCCAATGCGTGCGGTGCGATGCGTTTGGCCGCGAATGCGGCGGCGGTCTCCGAAATCACCCGCTCGTCATCATCGAGTGCCATGAACGTCATTACGGCCCTCTCTATTTCATCGTCGGGATGACGAACTCGGCGCCATCCTTGATGCCCGACGGCCAGCGCTCCGTGACTGTCTTCACCTTGGTGTAGAACTGGATGGCGGCTGGTCCGTGCTGGTTGAGGTCGCCGAAACCGGAACGCTTCCAGCCACCAAATGTGTGGTACGCCACCGGAACCGGAATCGGCACGTTGACCCCGACCATGCCGACCTGAACCCGTGAGACGAAGTCGCGGGCGGTATCGCCGTCGCGGGTGAAGATCGCGACGCCGTTGCCGTACTCGTGCTCATTGGGCAGCCGGAGGGCTTCCTCGTAGTTCTTGGCGCGCACGATGCACACCACCGGACCGAAGATCTCGTCGGTGTAGATCGACATCTCGGTGGTGACGTGATCAAACAGGGACGGCCCGATGAAATAGCCACCTTCCAGGCTCGCGTCGCCGAAGGTCATTTCGTCGCTACCTTTTTCGCGACCATCGACGACGAGTTCGGCGCCTGCGGCGACGCCGGCATCGATGTAGCCACGCACCCGGTCCAGTGCGGCTTCGGTGACCAACGGTCCGTAGTCGGCTTTCGGGTCCAGGCTGTGGCCGACCCGCAGGTGTTCGATCCGCTCGGCGAGCCTGTTGCGCAACCGGTCTGCGGTTTCTTCACCGACCGGTACCGCGACGCTGATTGCCATGCACCGTTCCCCGGCGCTGCCGTAGCCGGCACCGACGAGGGCGTCGATGGCCTGATCCAGGTCGGAGTCCGGCATCACGATCATGTGGTTCTTAGCGCCACCGAAGCACTGGGCGCGCTTTCCGGCTGCCGCCGCGCGCGAGTAGATGTACTGCGCGATGTCAGATGAGCCGACGAAGCCGTAGGCCTTGATGTCGGGGTGGTCGAGCAGGGCATCGACGGCCTCCTTGTCGCCCTGGACGACTTGGAAGGCACCTGGTGGCAGCCCGGCTTCGAGGAATAGTTCGGCCAGCCGCAGCGGAACCGAGGGGTCGCGTTCGGACGGCTTGAGGATGAAGGTATTGCCGCACGCCAGCGCGGGACCGGCCTTCCACAGCGGGATCATCGCGGGAAAGTTGAACGGGGTGATGCCGCAGACGACACCGAGCGGTTGGCGGATCGAGTACACGTCGATACCGGGCCCCGCCCCCTCGGTCAATTCACCCTTGAGCAGGTGTGGAATACCGATGGAGAACTCGATCACCTCGATACCGCGCTGGATGTCGCCGTGTGCATCGGGCACCGTCTTGCCGTGCTCGATGGACAGCAGTTCGGCGAGTTCGTCTGCGTTGGCGTTGACCAGTTCAACGAACTTCATCATCACGCGGGCCCGGCGCTGCGGATTCCACGCCCCCCACTCTTTCTGGGCATCGACCGCCACGCCGACGGCCACGTCGACGTCGGCTGCCGAGGCGAGCAGCACCTGGGCCTGGACCTCGCCGGTGCTGGGGTTGAACACGTCCGCGGTGCGGGTGCTGGCCAGGCTACTGCGCTGACCATTGATGAAGTGCTGGATCGTGGTGCTCATGAGGTGCCTTCCGGCCGGGGTGGAGGAGATACTTGCATATCCTAGTAAATGTCGGATCGTCCGCACAAGACGCCCCTGGAAACTCACAAGACGTCCCTGGAAACAATAGGGTCGGCCACTATGCGGACGACGAGGTATGGCTCAGGTGGTCCGCCCCTGGTCCTCGTTCATGGACTCGCCTGCGATGGCTCAGACTGGGCTGCTCAAGTGGCCGCATTCGAACCGAGGACCACCGTCATCGTGTGTGAACTACCCGGGCACGGATCGAGCCCGGCTATACCGGCGGACTGCACGGTCGGGGCTTACGGCGCAGCCCTGGTGCGAGACCTGATCGAGCAGGCTGTGGGGCCGGCGATTCTGGTGGGCCACAGCATGGGGTGCCGGATCGTTGTGGAGGCGTACCGGGTCGAACCCACCATCGCCTCCGGACTGGTGCTCATGCGACGGCAGCCGGATCGGACGCCGGCGAGGTCGAGGTCGCCCTGGATTGCATCGCGGTCCCGTTGCTCGCTATCCAAACCACGACCATGGATACCGCCCGCCAACGGGCTTCACTGCAACCGGGTGAGAGCTCACCGTGGCTTGATCTGATCCGAGCCCACGTTCCCCACGCCGCCATTACGACGCTGTTCGGGTCGGGTCACTTTCCGCAGATCGAACGTTCCCAGGAGATCACCGAACTGATCGCCTGTTTCGCTCAGCTATGAAGGCCTGGGTCTCATCCCAGCTGGGCAGCCGCCCGGCTGACAGCGCTTCGGCGAGGGTGGGTGCCACCGCGTCGCGATCGGACAGCAGCAGTTGTGACTCCGGCAGCGGCCAGTCGATACCGATCTCCGGGTCGCACGGGGCGATGGTGTGTTCGCGCTGCGGCGCATAGGGTGCCGAGCACAGGTACATGACGACCGAATCATCCTGCAGCGCAAGGAATCCGTGCGCCAAGCCCTCGGAGATGTAGATCGAGCGCCGGTCGATGTCATCCAGCAGAACCGAGTCCCACTGACCGTAGGTGGGGGAGCCGGTCCGGATGTCGACCGCCACGTCGAACACCGACCCCTTGAGGCAGGTCACATACTTCGCCTGACTCGGCGGAACCTGCGCGAAGTGCAGACCGCGCAGCACCCCGGCCGCCGACACCGAGCAATTCGCCTGCCGCAGATCAAAGCTATGCCCGGTCATCTCGGCGAAGCCGTTCTCGGTGAACCACTCGAAGAAGGCTCCGCGGCTGTCTCCGCGCAACTGCGGGGTGATCTCCCATGCACCCGGCACCGAAAGTTCGCGGAAAGTCATCTCACATCACCTGACTCCCGGTATCGGGCCTCGGTCACGTCCTTCAGCGGTCCCCACCACCACTCGTTGTCCCGATACCACTGGATGGTCTCGGCCAGTCCCGCGGCGAAGTCGGTGTGTTCTGGCGCCCAGCCCAGTTCCTGGCGAAGCGGGGCCGAGTCGATCGCGTACCGCAGGTCGTGGCCTGCGCGGTCGGGCACGTGCTCGAAGTCGTCGGGTTCGCGGTCCATCAGCGCCAGGATCATCCGCAGCACCGAGGCGTTGTCGCGTTC
>CAIWCQ010000226.1 GCA_903911165.1 uncultured Actinomycetes bacterium
AGATCGAGCAGGTACCGCTCGAGTTCCAGGTCTTCGGGAGTCAATTCGGCGACCGCGCGACCGCGTGACTTCAGACTTCGCTTCGCTGTCGACATCGAACACTCTTTTCTGGATCCGCTTTAGGAAAGACCATGTCACCACGTGCCGGATCCCGGCGGGGTATTACCGGTGTTTGATCCTGGCCCCCACCAGCCCGTAGGCCGCCCAGGACCGCGCCCAGAGCCAACGGAATGGCCTTGCCGACCGTGCTGAACACGTTTACACCGAACCTGGGACGCAACCCTGAGCGCATTCACTGGGTCGCTACTGTGGTGCTCATGCGTCGGGGCGGTCGGATTACGGGTCCGTTGACAGCGGTGGGCGCGGTCGCGATAGCAACCGTCGTCTCTGCACTGCTGGCCGGATGCGCGCCCTGGCTGGCCGCCAACCCTCAGTTCGCCAGCGATGCGGCCCGAAATCCCGGCGACGGACCCGTCACGAGCACGGTGGCCGCCGGCCCGCCTGCGATTCTGGCGCCCCGCAACGATCTGACCTGGCGGGACTGCACCGCCAAGGGATTCGGCGACGCCGGCATCCCGGCGATACCGGGTGTGATGATGGAATGCGCCGACTATGACGCCGACCTGGACCCGGTCGGCGGCGCGACCGGGACCCTCACTATCGGTGTGATGCGGGCCAAGTCCGTGCAGACTCCACCCGATGTCGGCCCATTGGTGTTCACCACCGGTTCGGATCTTCCGTCCTCACTGCAGTTGCCGGTGTGGCTGTCGCGGTCGGGTGCCGACGTGCTCCGGTCGAGGCCCATCGTCGCGGTGGACCGGCGCGGTATGGGGCTGTCGAGTCCAATCGACTGTCGCGACGAATTCGACCGGGTGCAGATGCGCGAGCAGACGCAGTTCACTGCCGGCGACGATCCGGTTGCCAGCCTGGGTGCGATCACGACGACGGCCACCACCGGATGCACTGACGTGATCGCCCCCGGCGACTCGGCCTATGACAACGCTCGCGCAGCCGAGGATTTGGAGAGGTTGCGCAGCACCTGGGATGTGCCCACGATGGCATTGCTGGGCATCGGCAACGGTGCGCAGGTCGCGTTGGCCTACGCCGGTTCCCATCCCGAGAAGGTGGCCCGACTAGTGCTGGACTCCCCCATCCCGGCCGGGGTGAGCGCCGAATCCGCCGCTGAGGAACAGGTCAGAGCCCAGCAGGGGGCGTTGGAGGCGTTCGCCGCGCAGTGCGTCGCGGTCAACTGCGCACTCGGCCCCGATCCGCTCGCCGCGGTCGATTCGCTCCTCGGCGCCGCCCGCGCCGGACGCGGCCCCGGTGGGCTGCCGGTGTCGGTCGTGGCCAACGCCATCATCACGGCGCTGGGCTACCCCAGTGGCGACCGGATCGGCAGCACCGTCAAATTGGCCGACACCCTCAACGCCGCCCGCGGCGGCGACACCAATCAACTCAACAGCCTGATCAACCAATCAGAGGCCCTCCGCGGCAGCGACGGACAGTTCGTCAACACCTGCGGCGACGCACTGAACCGTCCCACGCCGGACCGGGTCCGAGAGCTCTTCGTGGCCTGGGGCAAGCTCTACCCGCAGTTCGGTACCGTCGCCGCACTGAACCTGGTCAAGTGCCTGAACTGGCCCAGCGGCGCCGCAGCGCAGGATCCGCAGAACCTCAAAGTCGACGTGCTGCTCCTCGGCGTGGAACACGATCCGATCGTCGGCGGTCAGGGCGTGTCGGCGATGGCGGCGACCGTCATCAACGCCGGCGCGACCAGTCGCCGGGTGATGTGGCAGGGCATCGGACATGGCGCCAGCATCTACGCGGCCTGCGCGCTGCCGCCGGTGCTGGGCTACCTCGAGTCCGGCGAATTACCGGCCACCGATACCTTCTGCCCCGCCTAAGCCGCCGACAGCGTGCGCCGGTGTACGGTGCGGACGTGGCCCGGGTTGCTTCCCTCCTGCAGACCGCATTCCGTCCGCGCACCGGCCCGCCGACTACCGCGGCGGTGGTGCGCACCGCGCTCTGGCCGATCGCAATCATGTCGATCATCCACCGCAGTTGGGTGCTGACGTCCAACGGCTACATCACCGACGACTGGGCGCCGGTCTACTGGGCGCTGCGGCACTTCCGGGCCAGTGAACCGGTGTACAACGAGGCGTTCGACCAGGTGGATCCGCACTATCTCTACCCGCCGGGCGGCACCCTGCTGATGGCCCCGTTCGGTTACTTCGACTCCATCTTCGCCGCGCGTAACTGGTTCATCCTGCTCAACACCCTGGCCATCATCGCCGCAGCCTGCCTGCTGGTCCGGCTGTTCAACTTTCCGCTGACCTCCGTGGCGCTACCGGCACTGCTGGCGGCGATCTTCGTCACCGAGTCGGTGACCAACACCCTGGTCTTCACCAACATCAACGGCTGCATCTTGCTGGCCGAGGTGCTGTTCCTGCGCTGGATGCTGGACGGCCGGGTGAGCCGACAATGGTTGGCGGGCATCGCAATCGGGCTATCGCTGGTGGTCAAACCGGTACTCGCGGTGCTGCTGCTGCTGCCCTTACTCAACCGGCAGTGGCGCACGCTCGTCACGGCCATCGCGTTGCCGGTGGCGTTCAACGCACTGGCCTGGCCCCTCGTCGTCGACCGGGGCAACTTCATCCACCGGACACTGCCCTACATCCTGTCGACCCGCGACTACTTCAACTCCTCGGTGTTGGGCAACGGCACCTACTACGGCCTGCCGACGTGGCTCATCCTCGCGTTACGCCTGCTGTTCGTCGCCCTCGCCGCGGGCAGCCTGTGGTTGCTCTACCGCTACTACCACGAGCGCGACCCGTTCTTCTGGGCGCTGACGTCCTCGGGCGTGCTTCTGATCGCCTCGTGGCTGGTGCTCTCACTGGCGCAGGGCTACTACTCGATGATGCTGTTCCCGTTCCTGATGACGGTGGTGCTGCCGAGGTCCGTCATCCGCAGCTGGGTCGCATGGCTGGCGATCTACGGCTTCATGACGATGGACCGCTGGCTGCTCCTGTATTGGCCGACGACCGGACGCATGCTGGAGTACCTCAAGATCACCTATGGCTGGTCGCTGATCCTGATCGTGGTGTTCGCGGTTCTGTACTTCCGCTACCTCGACGCCAAGCAGGAAGACCGGCTGGATGACGGCATCGATCCGCCATGGATGACGCCCGATCGGCCGCGCGCTAGCGTAAGTGCATGAGTTCTGAGGCCGGCGAACTGCCGCAGCCGAAGGTGCAGTTGACCGACGCGCAATGGCACCAGAAGCTGACCGACCAGGAAAAGACCGAACTTAACCGACTCCTGGCGAAAATGGAGGACGGCGATGCTCAATGACCTTCTTTCCCGGATCGGCGACGTGTGCCTCGGTGG
>CAIWCQ010000227.1 GCA_903911165.1 uncultured Actinomycetes bacterium
CCGACGCTGCCGGTGATCAAGGTGGCCAACGAGGAGGAGGCCATCCGGATGGCCAACGATTCGGTCTTCGGGTTGTCCGCGACGGTCTGGACGGGTAACACCGCGCGTGGTGAGCGGGTGGCGCGCCGGCTGGAATGCGGCGCGGTCAACGTCAACGACGCCCTGATCAACGTGTTCAGCTTCGGTCTGCCGATGGGCGGCTGGAAGGAATCCGGTGTGGGCGCCCGGGCCGGCGGCGCGTACGGCATCCTCAAGTTCTGCCGTCAGCAGGGGATCTCCTCGCCGCGGCTGCCCACCCAGAAGTCGGAGATGCTGTGGTACTCGGCGTCGAAGAAGCAGGCGCAGTTCGCGGCGGCCGCGATGCGGGCCTTCGGGGCGCACGGCTGGCGCCGGCTGGGCATCAAGCGCTAACTAAGGGTGGCGGTAGCCCGGTGGGTTGGCGCCGTCGACCCAGAAGTCGACGCCGAGGTCCGAGCCCGGGATGCAGTCGTAGACCGACAGGTCGGTGACGCCGGACTCCAGCAGCACGTCCTCGCACAGCAGCGTGTGTCCGGTGAACTCCCGGGCCGGTCGGCTTAGCACCGCGTAGGCAGAATCGGAGTACACCTCCGGCTTGCGCGAGCGTTTCATGGACTCGTCGCCGCCGAGCAGGTTCTGCACCGCCGCGGTGGCGACCATGGTGCGCGGCCACAGGGTGTTCGAGGCGATGCCCGCATCACGCATCTCTTCGGCGATCCCTAAGGCGCACAACGTCATCCCGTACTTGGCCATCATGTACGGCGTCGGCGTCAGCCACTTGGGTTCAAGCCGGATGGGTGGCGACAGAGTCAAGATGTGCGGATTTTCCCGGCCCTTCATATGTGGAATGCAGGCCTGGGACACCGCGTAGGTGCCGCGGATCTGGATGCCGTTCATCAGATCGAAGCGCTTGAGCGGCACTTCTTCGATGCCGCCGAGATTGATCGCGCTGGCGTTGTTGACGCAGATGTCGATACCGCCGAACTGCTCTACGCACGCCGCCACCGCAGCGGCCACCGAGTCGCCGTCGCGCACATCGCCGACGATCGGCAACGCCTGCCCGCCGGCTTCCTCGATCTCTTTCGCCGCGGTGTAGATGGTCCCCGGCAGCTTCGGGTGCGACTCGGTGGTCTTGGCCACCAGCGCGATATTGGCGCCGTCGGCGGCCACCCGCTTGGCGATGGCCAGGCCGATGCCGCGGCTCGCGCCGGAGATGAACATGGTCTTGCCGGAAAACCGGGACGAAGTAGCTGACATAGGTTCGAGCCTATGGGGCCTTGGCGCCGTCTCCCCGATCGGGGCTCTAGGATCGGTGATCATGTCAGCGCCGAATACCGACGAGGTGGCCCGGGAGGAAACCGACGCCGAGCTGACCGCGCGCTTCGAGCGCGACGCGATTCCGCTCATGGACCAGCTTTACGGCGGTGCCATGCGGATGACCCGAAACCCCGCGGACGCCGAGGACCTGCTGCAGGAGACCATGATCAAGGCCTACGCCGGGTTCCGGTCGTTCCGGGAGGGCACCAACCTCAAGGCCTGGCTGTATCGGATCCTCACCAACGCCTACATCAACACCTACCGCAAGAAGCAGCGATCACCGGCGGAGTACCCGACCGAGGAGATCCACGACTGGCAGCTGGCCGCTCAGGCCGAGCACACCTCGACCGGACTGCGTTCGGCGGAGGTCGAGGCGCTCGAGTTACTTCCGGACAGTGAAATAAAAGAGGCGCTGCAGGCGTTGGGGGAAGAGTTCAGGCTTGCGGTGTATCTCGCCGACGTCGAGGGCCTGCCCTACAAGGAGATCGCTGAGATCATGGAGACGCCGATCGGGACCGTGATGTCCCGCCTGCACCGCGGGCGGCGCCAGTTGCGGACCCTGCTCGCCGATGTCGCCCGTGAACGTGGTCTGCTGCGCGGCGAGCGGTCCGAAGCCGCCGAGGAGGTGTCGTGATGAGTGCCGACGAGCACGAGGCCGGCCACGCCGACTGTGCGCTGGTGATCGCCGAGGTCTGGACGCTGCTCGACGGCGAATGCACCGAGGACTCCCGCGACCGTCTACAACGCCACCTCGATGAGTGCCCGGCCTGCCTGCGGCACTACGGGGTCGAGGAGCGCGTCAAGGCGCTCATCGCGACCAAGGCCAGCGAGGAGAGGGCGCCCGAATACCTCGTCGAGCGAGTGCGATTGCAGATCAGTCGCACGACGATCATCCGCCGCCCGGGGGTTTAGTCCGCCCTAGCCTCAGGCGTTGGGCCGGTTGCCGTGGTTGGCCTTGCTGTGCTTGCGGTCGCGCTTCTTGCGGCCTCGTTTGGCCATGGTTCTACCTTCCGAATGATCCAGATGTTGAGGTCATTGTCTCACGGCGCCGCGAACAGCTAGTGAGCCGGTGGTGTGGTTCGATAGGTCCATGGCTGAGGAGGTACGCGCCGAGATCGTGGCCAGTGTGCTCGAGGTCGTGGTCAGCAAAGGTGATCAGATCGGCGCCGGCGACATTCTGGTGCTGCTGGAGTCGATGAAAATGGAGATCCCGGTGCTCGCGGAGTTCGGCGGCACCGTCACCGAGGTCAGTGTCGCGGTGGGTGATGTGATCCAGGCCGGTGACCTCATCGCCGTCGTCGACTGAACGTGCCATCGCGATATCGGTGAGCCATGTCAACCCTCGGTGATCTGCTCGCCGAGCACACTGAGCTGCCCGGCGCCGCCGTGGATCATCTGCACGCCGTGGTGGGTGAGTGGCAGCTGCTGGCCGACATGTCGTTCGGCGACTACCTGATGTGGGTTCGCCGCGACGACACCACGGTGGTCTGCGTGGCGCAGTGCCGGCCGAACACCGCCGCCACCCTGTTGATCACCGACGCTGTCGGCACCGAGGTGGCCGAGGAGGGTCTGCTCGGTGCTCTGCCGGTGCGCTATCGCGGCGAGGTGGTGGCGCTGCTCACCCACCAGAGCGCCGGTGGTGGCCGGGGGTCCTCGTCACGGCTGGAGAAGGCCTACCTCGACTGTGCCGAGCAGTTGCGGAAGATGTTGTCCGAGGGCACCTTTCCCAATGTCGGCGATCTGGCCATCCCGCGGTCCAGCCCCCGCGTCGGCGATGGTTTCATTCGCCTCGACGTGCGCGGCGTGGTGACCTACGCCAGCCCCAACGCGTTGTCGGCATATCACCGCATGGGCCTGAACTCCGAGTTGGAGGGCCACAACCTGGTCGCGATCACCCGGCCGTTGATCTCCGATCCGTTCGAGGCCCAGGAACTCGCCACCCACGTCGGCGCGTCGCTGGCCGGTGGCGCCAGCATGCGTCTGGAGGTCGACGCGGGCGGTGCGGCCGTGCTGCTGCGCACCCTGCCGCTGATGGCCGGTGGCGCCGCGGCGGGCGCGGCGGTGTTGATTCGGGATGTCACGGAGGTCAAGCGGCGGGATCGCGCGCTGTTGTCCAAGGATGCGACGATCCGGGAGATTCATCACCGGGTGAAGAACAACCTGCAGACCGTCGCCGCACTGTTGCGACTGCAGGCCCGCCGGACTAATAACGGCGAGGCCCGCGACGCCCTGACCGAGTCGGTGCGAAGGGTGGCCGCCATCGCCGTGGTGCACGAGGCGCTGTCGGCGTCGGTGGATGAGGTGGTCAATCTCGACGAGGTGATCGACCGGATCCTGCCGGTGATGAACGACGTCGCACGAGTGGACAACCCGATCCGGATCAGCCGCGAGGGCAGCCTGGGTGTGCTCGACGCCGACCGTGCTACCGCGCTGGTCATGGTGGTCACCGAGTTGGTGCAGAACGCCATCGAGCACGCCTTCGATTCCACGGACCGACAGGGGCACGTCTGTATCCGGGCTGAGCGTTCGGCCCGATCTCTGGAGATCTTCGTCACCGACAACGGCCGCGGGCTACCCGAGGGGTTTGATCTGGAGACCTCCGACCGGCTGGGCCTGCAGATCGTGCGGACCCTGGTGACGGCCGAACTGGATGGCGCCCTACAGATGCGCGAACGCGCCGCCGGTGGCACCGAAGTGGTGCTGCGGGTGCCGCGGGGCGGCAACCGGTCCTCCGCCCGGATCCCGGTGGTCAGGCAGACACCCAATCCGAACGCCCCTGAGCCCTAATCCAAGGGGGCTGCCCTGATACGCCGAAAAGGGCGTCTCCGACGAAAAAGGCGTCTCCGACGAAAAAAGGCGTCTCCGACCAACAAATGCGGCACCCACGAAAAAGGCGGCCCCG
>CAIWCQ010000228.1 GCA_903911165.1 uncultured Actinomycetes bacterium
CGATGTCGACATAGCCCTCAGCAAACCGGCCCCCGGGATCAGCAAGCAGCGCCCGATCAGCCAGGCCGTCGCGATTCGTATCGAACAGCCGGTCCGCGTCGCCATCGCCGTCGACATCCGCGCCCGAGGCGTGCTCAACCCCATCGAGACCAAACCACCGCAAGGCGCCGCCGGACGCCGCACCCCATTCCGATATTCCGGCGCCCACCATCCACGTGCCCGAGCCGTTGTCGGTGTAGCGCGACTCGGGCAGCCCGTCATCGTCGAGATCGAGAGCCGCGTGATCGGCGAGGCCATCGGCGTCGAAGTCGGCCAGCGCGTCGTCGAACACGCCGTCCCCGTCGAAATCTAGCCGGACGCCGTCGAGTTCACCGTCACCATCGACGTCGATATCGAATGCCCCAGTCCAGATCGAGGCCGTTCCATCACCGGAATCCAAGCAGTAGTCCATGCCTTATTCGACGGAGCCCGCGGCTCACGCGTTCCCGTTCGGATCAATCGGTGGCGCCGCGAGCGCGCCACCAGATCAATCGGTGGCGCCGCGAGCGCGCCACCAGGCAAGCAGTTCGGCCGTGGCCTCCTCCCGGGACAGCGGCCCCCGGTCCAGCCGTAATTCCTTGAGGTAGCTCCACGCCTCACCCACCTCCGGGCCGGCCGGGATGCCGAGCAGCTCCATGATTTCGTTGCCGTCGAGATCGGGTCGAACCCGGGCCAGATCCTCCCTGGCGGCCAACTCGGTGATTCGCGCCTCCAGGCCGTCGTAGTTGGCTTGCAACAGCGCCGCACGCCTCTTGTTTCGGGTGGTGCAGTCCGCACGCACCAGCCTGTGCAATCTGGGCAGCAGCGGCCCCGCGTCTGCGACATAGCGCCGCACCGCCGAGTCCGTCCACCGGCCTTCGCCGTAGCCGTGAAACCGCAGATGCAGATAAACCAGCTGCGACACCTCGTCGACCATCTGTTTGGAATATTTCAGCGCCCGCAACCGCTTGCGGACCATTTTGGCGCCAACCACCTCATGGTGATGAAAACTCACTCCCCCGTCGGACTCGTGGCGGCGCGTCGGCGGCTTACCGATGTCGTGCACCAGTGCGGCCCAGCGCAGCACCAGATCCGGTTCGTGTTCCAGGGCAATCGCCTGTCGAAGCACCGTCAACGAATGCTGATAGACGTCTTTGTGCTGATGGTGTTCATCGATGGCCATCTGCATGCCGCCGATCTCGGGCAGCACGACCTCGCCGAGGCCGGTTTGCACCATCAACTCAATACCCGCCACCGGATCGGCGCCGAGCAGCATCTTGTCCAGTTCCACCGCCACCCGCTCCACGGTGATGCGGCCCAACTCCGGCGCCATCGAGGCCATCGCCTCCCGGACCCGATCGGCGACCCCGAACTCCAACTGGGAGACGAACCGCGCCGCGCGAAGCATCCGCAGCGGGTCGTCCCCAAAGGACAGCGAGGGCGCGGCCGGGGTGTCCAACATTCGCCGCTGCACCGCCGCCAGTCCGCCCAGTGGGTCCAGAAACTCGCCCGGTCCGTCTGCGGTGATCCGCACCGCCATCGCATTAACGGTGAAGTCGCGCCGCAGCAGGTCGTCCTCGAGGCGATCACCGAAGCGCACCTGCGGATTGCGCGACACCTGGTCATAGCTGTCAGCCCGAAATGTGGTGATCTCCAGCCGCTGGCCCGCCTTACCCACGCCGACGGTGCCGTAGTCGATCCCGGTGTCCCAGATCGCGTCGGCCCAGGGGCGCACGATCTGCTGCACCGTTTGCGGTCCAGCATCGGTAGTGAAGTCGAGGTCGGTGGTCAATCGGCCGAGGACGGCGTCACGAACACTGCCGCCGACGAGATACAGCTGGTGACCGGCGGCCGCGAACAGCGCGCCAACCTCGCCGAGCAGCGGGGCTTGGCGGTGCAGTTCGACGGCGGCGAATCTCAGCAACTCGTCGGGTGGTCTGACTTCGGACACGTCCGGTGAGCCTAATGCTCCCCGCCGCAACCGTGTCCGGCGCGTGTACCCCCGGCGCGTGCTACCCCGGCGCACTTATCCGTGCCAGCTACTATCGCTTGGGTGTCGGAGGGCGAGAAGGCCAAACCACGACGGCGTCGCGGCCGGCGCCGCGCGAACCGTGCGGCCGCCTCGTCACCGCAGATCGGCGATCCGGGCGGCGTCGCCAAACCCCCGACCGCCGGCGCCCCCGTTGGCCCCGACGCCCCCGCCGGCCCCGATACCCCCGTTGGCCCCGAGACCCCCGTCGGCGCTCCTCGGCGTCGGCAGGGCTCCCGGCTGCGCACCGTGCACGAAATCTCCGCGGGTGGACTTGTCATCGACGGCATCGACCGGCCGCGCGCAGAGCAGTCGGCCGCGCTGATCGGCCGTACGGACCGACGCGGGCGGATGATCTGGTCGCTGCCGAAGGGACACATCGAGCAGGGCGAGACCGCCGAACAGACCGCGATCCGGGAGGTGGCGGAGGAGACCGGCATACACGGGCATGTGCTGGCGGCGCTGGGCAGCATCGACTATTGGTTCGTCACCGAGGGACGGCGGGTGCACAAGACCGTGCACCACTACCTACTGGAATTCTCCGGTGGCGAGTTGTGCGATGAAGACGTCGAGGTGACCGAAGTGGCGTGGGTTCCGGTTGATGAACTGCCGAGGCGGTTGGCGTTCGCCGACGAGCGCAAACTGGCCAGGGTCGCCCACGACCTGATCGCACTACTGCAGTCCGACGGCCCCAGCGCATTGCCGCCACTTCCACCCAGCACGCCCGCGCTGCGGACCCAAACCCATTCCAGCACCCGGCAATCCCCCGGCGAGGCCTCCGGCGACTCCCGGACGAACGGCCGTGGTTCGGCCACGTGACCTCGTCGCTGCGGATCCCGGTCACATCCCGGGTCGTCGCTGTGATTCTCGGCCTGTTGGCGGTGCTGTTCATGCCCGTCGGCCCTGGAATCGCGACGGGAGAACCCGACCCGGAGTTCCTTTCGGTGCGGCTGGACAGCGTGAGCCCAGACGCGGTCACCACCTCCAGCGACCCGACTGTGACGGTGACCGCGACGGTGACCAACGTCGGAGACCGCCCGGTCCGCGATATCGTCGCCCGACTTGAGCGCGGCGAGCGGGTTTCCACATCCTCGGGCCTGCGCACCAACCTCGACAGTCGGGGCCAGTTCGAGGCCGTGGGTGAATTCATCACCGTGGCAGCCGAACTCGGTCGGGGACAGGCGCTCGGCGTGACTCTGTCGGTACCGATCAGATCGGGGTCGCAACCATCTTTGGGCATCGGGGAACCCGGGGTTTATCCACTGATGGTGAACATCAACGGCACCCCGGACTACGGCGAACCGGCCCGCCTGGATGCGGCCCGATTCCTGCTGCCGGTAACCGGCGTTCCCTCGGCCCCCGCCGGCGATGCAGGTGCTGCCCTGGCAGGAGTGACGGCACCCGACACCACCAAACCGGTCGGGGTGACGATGCTGTGGCCGCTGGCCGACCGACCGCGGCTGGCTCCGGGTGTGCCCGGAGGCACCACCCCGGTACGGCTGATGAACGATGACCTGGCGGTGTCACTGGCCACCGGCGGCCGCCTCGAGACACTGCTCGCGGCAGCAGAATTCGCGACCAGCCCGGGCGCAATCGACCCGGAGAGCGGGGTCGCTAACGCACTATGTCTTGCGGTGGACCCCGACCTGCTCGTCACGGTGAATGCGATGACCGCTGGCTACGTGGTGGTCGACGCAGCGGGCGGCGCCGCGATACGTCCCGGCGACGGCCAAGCCGCCGCTACCCGTCCCGGCGACGGCCAAGCCGCCGCGGCCGCCTGGCTGGAGCGGCTTCGGGGACTCTCGCGGCGAATGTGCGTGGTCGCCACGCCTTTCGCTCAGGCCGATCTCGGCGCCCTGCACCGAGTGGGTGATCCGCGGCTCAGCACGGCGGCGACGACGACCGGTGCCGACATCGTCGACCGGATTCTGGGCATCACCTCCACTCGTGGCGCCACCATCCTCGGCGACGGTCCGCTCAGCGCCCCTGCGCTCGAACTGCTCGACAGCCAGGGCCCGACGGTCGCGATCGCCCCGGCCCCAACCGGCGGTGCACCGTTCACACCGGACCTGACCGCCCGCCGGATTTCACCCGGGGTCGTGTTGGCACCGTTCGACTCGGCGGTCGGGGGCGCCCTGGCCGGCGTCGGCACCGACCCCGGTGTGCCAACTTATCTGGACTCCGCCCTGAGCGTGCCGGTCGACCACGACTCACCGGTGGCGCGCCGCCAGGACGCCGTGGCGGCCATGCTGTGGCGCGCGCTGCAACCAGACGTCGAACCACGGACACAGATCCTGCTGCCGCCGCTGAAGTGGAGCCCGCAGCCAGACGATGCCCGAGCGATGCTGACGGCACTGGCCAACGCGGTGCGGGCCGGCCTTGCCAGCCCGCGCCCGCTGGAAGCGGTGATCCGCGAGTCCGCAGCGGCGCAGTCGGCCGAGCCGGATCTGCCGAACGAGATCCCGGGCGGCTTCGACGCGGACGTGGTGGCCGCCATCGGTGCCGAGACGGGCCGGCTCTGGGGCCTCACCGCGGCGCTGACCACCGATGCGCGCACCGGGCTGACCGGGCCGGGTTACACCGCGCCGCTGCGTGAGGACATGCTGCGCGCGCTGAGCCAGATCGAGCCGCCGGATACCCGAAACGACACCGCCCGCCAGCGCCTCGCCGCTGTCGGAGCGACCATCGGGGAACTGTTCGGTGCCGTGACGATCGTCAGTCCCGGTGACTCCTACACGCTGGCCGCCGAACGCAGCGCGCTTCCCTTGGCACTACGCAACGACCTCGCCGTGCCGATCCGGGTGCGCCTCCAGGTCGACGCCCCACCCGGCATGACGGTGACCGACATCGGGGAGCAGGAACTGCCGCCGGGCTATCTGCCGCTGCGGGTCCCCGTCGAAGTCCGCGTCACTCAGCGCGTCGCGGTCGACGTCACTTTGCGCACCGCCGACGGCCTTCCCCTCGGGGATCCGGTACGGATGTCCGTCCACGCCAACGCCTACGGGAAGGTCCTGACCGCAATCACCGGAGCTGGTTTATGTGTGCTGGCACTGCTGGTGGGACGCCGCCTCTACCACCGGTTCCGCGGTCAAGCCGATCCAGCCGACGTCGGGCGGCCCCGGCATCCGATGGATGCCGGATGACGCCGCGGCCGGTGCGCGAGGAGCTCTCCGACGCCGCGGTGGTGTCTCGCTCGTGGGGGATGGCGCTGGCCACGCTGGTCAGTCGGATCACCGGCTTCATCCGGATCGTTCTTCTCGCGGCAATTCTCGGAGCGGCATTGTCGAGTGCGTTCACCGTCGCCAACCAACTGCCGAATCTGATCGCCGCCCTCGTATTGGAGGCGACGTTCACAGCGATTTTCGTTCCGGTGCTCGCGCGCGCGGAACGCGAGGACAGCGACGGTGGGGAAGCCTTCATCCGGCGACTGGTGACGCTGGCAACAACCTTGCTCCTGATAGCGACAATGCTGGCGGTGATCGCCGCGCCCCTACTCGTGCGTCTCATGCTGGGCGCCGACCCTAAGGTCAACGCGCCACTGACGACGGCGTTCGCCTATCTGCTACTGCCACAGGTGATCTTCTACGGACTGTCTTCGGTATTCATGGCAATCCTGAACACCCGCAACGTGTTCGGGCCGCCGGCCTGGGCGCCAGTCGCCAACAACGTTGTCGCGATCGCCACCCTCGGCCTCTATCTGATGGTGCCGGGAGAGCTTTCGGTGGACCCGGTGCGGATGGGCAACGCGAAGCTGTTGGTACTCGGCATCGGAACGACGCTGGGAGTGTTCGCCCAGGTCGCCATCCTGTTGGCCGCCATCCGATCCGAGCGGATCAGTCTGCGGCCGCTATGGGGAATCGACGCGCGGCTCAAGAGGTTCGCCATGATGGCCGCCGCCATGGTGCTCTACGTGCTGATCAGCCAGGTCGGGCTGATCGTCGGCAACCAGATCGCCAGCACTGCGGCCGCATCCGGACCGGCGATCTACAACTACACCTGGTTGGTGTTGCAACTGCCCTTCGGCATCATCGGAGTGACCATTCTGACGGTCGTCATGCCGCGACTGAGCCGCAACGCTGCTGCCGACAACGTCCCGGCCGTGCTCGCCGACCTGTCGCTGGCCACCCGGCTGACCATGGTGACACTGCTTCCGGTGGTGGCGTTCATGACCATCAGCGGACCCGCCATCGGCAGCGCGCTATTCGCCTACGGCAAATTCGGGGAGGTCGACGCCAACTATCTCGGCATCGCGATCGCGCTATCCGCCTTCACGCTGATCCCCTACGCGCTGGTGCTCCTGCAACTTCGGGTGTTCTACGCCCGGGACGAACCCTGGACGCCGATCCTGATCATCGTCGCGATAACGATCGTGAAGATCGCGGGCTCCCTGGCGGCCCCGCACCTGACCGACGACCCCGAATTGGTGGCCGGCTATCTCGGTGCGGCCAACGGACTCGGCTTCCTCGCGGGCGCCGTGCTCGGCCACCTGTTACTGCGGCGGTCACTGCGACCGCCAGGCGGCCAGTTGTTGGACGGCGCGGTCATCCGCACCGTGGGGGCCACCGCTGGGGCTGCGCTGCTGGCCGCGCTCGTCGCCGCCGGAGCCGACCGGCTGCTGGGGTTGTCGGCACTGACCGCCCGCGGGGGCGGCGGATCCATGATCCGGCTGGGGATCGTCGGTTTGATTATGTTGCCGATCCTGACGGCGGTCATGCTCGGCGCCCGGGTGCCGGACGCCCTTGCCGCAGTCGGAGCGGCCCGGAGGGTGCTCCGGCGACTCCCGCCGGCCGGCGACTCATCGCCACCTCAGAACTCTCACCTGCCCCATAAGACAACCCCTGTCACGTACTCTGGGCACGATGCGATCTCGGGGCACGATGCGTCCGACACCGCACTCGCGACCGGAAAGGGGCCGGAACTGAGCGAACCGTCCTCAGGTGCGCCGCCGGATCGCCCCGACGGCCCGACCACCAGGATTCAGCGCACGCCGGCCGACGAGTTCCAGCCCGATGTGGCCGCGGACCCGCCGCCGGTAGCGGGGACGGCGAAGCACGCGCAGACCGCCGCCGGGCCCCAATCGAACCCAACGGCCCAATCGATCCCAACGGCCCCATCGATCCCAACGGCCCCATCGATCCCAGCAGCCCAGGCCAATCTAAGTCCGGGTGCCACCGTCGCCGACGGGCGATACCGGCTGCTGGTCTTCCACGGCGGGCCTCCCGGACTGCAGTTCTGGCAAGCCCTCGACGTTCCCCTGGACCGGCAGGTCGCACTCACGTTGATCGACCCCGACCGCAGGATGTCCGATACGCAAATCGACGAGATCCTGGCCCGCACACTGACACTGAGCCGGATCCAGCGGCCGGGCCTGGCCCGGGTACTCGATGTCACGAAGTTTTCCGCCAGCACTGGGGTCCCCGCCGGCAGTGGGGTCCCCGCCGGCAGTGGGGTCCCCGCCGGCAGTGGGCTGGTGGTGGCGGAGTGGATCAGGGGCGGCTCGCTCAGAGAGGTGGCCGATACCTCACCGTCGCCGGTCGGCGGTGCCCGGGCGATCCAGTCCCTGGCCGCGGCGGCCGACGAGGCTCACCGGGCCGGTGTCGCACTATCGGTGGACCACCCCGGCCGGGTGCGGGTGAGCATCGACGGCGACGTGGCGCTCGCCTTCCCCGCAACGCTGGCCGGGGCCACACCCGCCGAAGACGTCCGCGGCATCGGGGCCGCGCTGTATGCGCTGCTCGTCGACCGCTGGCCGCTGCCCGAGCACGGTACTTCGAGCGGACTGCGGCCCGCCGACACTACTCCGACCGGCGATCCGGTCGAGCCGGCCGCAGTCAACACCGCGATCCCGTTTCAGATCTCGGCGGCGGCCAGCCGGGCGATCCAGCCTGGCGGCGGAATCAGTAGCGCCACCACTCTGTTGCATCTGCTGCAGCAGGCGACCGCCGCTGTCGACCGCACTGACCTCATGGAGCCGGTCGGCGATGCCGCGCCGCGGTCGGCCCGCAGGACCCTGGGCGGCCAAGATGCCGCCGCGCTACGGCGCCGCAAACTGCTCATCGGTGTCGGGGTGGGTAGTGCGGTGTTGCTGGTCGCGCTCGCCGTGATGGCCTCCATGCTCGGCCGGATTTTCGGCGACACCAGCGACGGACTGAAAAGCGAACAGCTTGGCTTGAATACGACGGCGGCGCCCAGTGCCAGCGCGTCCGGCGCAATCATCAAACCTGTTGCGGCCGAGGTTTTCTCACCCGACGGTGGGGCGGATGCCCCGGGCCTGGCCGGGCTGGCGATAGACGGTGATCAATCCACGGCCTGGCCGACGGACACCTATACCGACACCGTTCCCTTCCCCAATTTCAAAAACGGGGTCGGACTCATGCTGGAATTGCCCGAACCCACGGTGGTCGGCAGCGTCACCGTCGCGGTGTCCAGCAACGGTACCCAGGTCCAGATCCGTAGCTCGCCCACGGCCAGCCCGGCGGATCTTCAGGACACCATCCTGCTGACCGGGCCCACCGCCCTCAAGCCGGGCACCAACACCATCTCGGTGCCCAGTGCGGGCCCCACGTCGCATCTGCTGGTGTGGATCTCGACAATGGGCCAGACGGCCGGGCAGAGCCGCACCGAAGTCTCTGAAATCACGGTTCGCGCCGCTTCCTGAAACCGGCCGGTGGGGCACGGTGAAGTGCCACGCACCGCCACACTGGCTAATGTCCGGCCGTGCCCTGCTTGGAACCCGACGATCGCAGCGACGCCGCTCTGCTTGCCGCTCACGTCGCCGGTGACCGCCGTGCGTTTGAGGAGCTGATTCGGCGCCATCGCGCGCAGTTGCATCGGCTTGCGCGGCGGCGTAGCGAGACCACCGAGGATGCCGACGACGCCCTGCAGGAGGCCCTGCTCTCCGCGCACCGAGCGGCCGGCTCGTTCCGTCACGACGCGGCAGTCGGCAGTTGGCTGCACCGGATTGTCGTCAATGCCTGCCTGGACCGGTTGCGGCGCAACGGTTCTCCCATTGCGGTACTCGTCGAGGATCACCGTTCGGTGTCCGATCGGACGGCAAACGTCGAGACGTCGATCATGGTGCGCCAGGCACTGATGCGCCTGCCCGCAGAGCAGCGCGCTGCGGTCCTGGCCGTCGACATGCACGGCTACTCGGTGGCCGACGCCGCCAGGCTGCTCAACATAGCGGAGGGGACGGTCAAGAGCAGGTGCGCCAGGGCGCGGGCGCGGTTGGCGACCTTGTTGGCCTGTCTCTCCCCCGCGTCCCCGCCGAGAGCGGCACACTAGGAAGATGGCGTCCCGGCCGTCACATCGCCCAGCACACGCCGCGCGGCCGACGGCCGGAAACGGTCGACTGCTGCTCGGCGGCTTCGTCGTAGCCGCACTTCTCGTCGCCAGCATCGCGGCTACTGCGACCCTGCTGAATTCCGGCGGGTCGGCAACAAACACCCCGACCAGTGCCCGGCTCATCACCGTTTCCCCGACTGCCCCGCCGGGGCGCCCATAGGTCAGGGCCTATCCTGGAACTCGTCGGTGGACTGCGGGTATTTTACGTAGCCGACCGTTCGTCAGTCAGAAAGGCTGGTATGACCGATAACACCGCCCTGCATGACGTCATCGTCATCGGATCAGGGCCGGCCGGATACACCGCCGCCCTCTATACGGCGCGGGCTCAACTCAAGCCCCTGGTCTTCGAGGGCACGTCCTTCGGTGGGGCGCTGATGACCACCACCGAGGTGGAGAACTACCCCGGATTCCGTTCCGGCATCACCGGACCTGAACTCATGGACGAGATGCGCGAACAGGCCCTGCGTTTCGGAGCCGAACTTCAGATGGAGGACGTCGAGTCGGTGTCACTGGCCGGGCCCGTCAAGGAGGTGGTGACTGCGGGCGGGGAGACCCATCGTGCGCGCGCGGTGATACTGGCAATGGGTGCGGCTTCGCGCTACCTCGGAGTCCCCGGGGAGCAAGAACTTTTGGGCAGAGGCGTGAGTTCATGCGCCACCTGTGACGGGTTTTTCTTCAAGGATCAGGACATCGCTGTGGTGGGAGGTGGTGATTCCGCCATGGAGGAGGCCACCTTCCTGACCCGTTTCGCGCGCAGTGTCACCCTCGTGCATCGCCGCGACGAGTTCCGCGCGTCCCGAATCATGCTGGAGCGCGCCCGGGCCAACGACAAGATCACGTTCCTGACCAACACCGCTGTCCTTGCCGTGGAGGGCGACACCACCGTGACGGGCTTGCGGGTGCGCGATGCGCTCAGCGGAACGGAGTCCACGCTCGCGGTCACCGGCGTGTTCATCGCCATCGGCCACGACCCGCGCTCGGCACTGGTTCGCGATGCGGTCGCGGTCGATCCCGACGGCTACGTTCAGGTCGCGGAACACAGCACCGCCACCTCGCTGCCGGGGGTGTTCGCCGCGGGTGACCTGGTGGACCGCACCTATCGGCAGGCGATCACCGCCGCCGGCAGCGGCTGCGCCGCCGCCATCGACGCCGAGCGGTGGCTGGTCGAGTCCTGCGAGCACAGCGAGATGGCTTCCGCATGAGCGCCACGACGGTAAACGTCACCGACAGCACCTTCGCCGAAGCTGTACTGTCCAGCGCCACACCGGTATTGGTGGACTTCTGGGCCACCTGGTGCGGCCCGTGCCGGATGGTGGCTCCGGTCCTCGAGGAGATCGCCGCGGAGAAGACCGGGTTGCTGACCGTAGCCAAACTCGACGTGGATTCCAACCCCGCGACGGCCCGTGATTTCCAGGTGGTCTCGATTCCTACGCTGATTTTATTCAAGGACGGAAAGCCGGTGAAACGGATCGTGGGCGCCAAGGGCAAGGCGGCGTTGCTGCGCGAGCTCGCCGACGTCTTGTAGCGGCGTTCCGATCTGCGCGCATCGCGCCTGCAGAGACACATTCGTTACCCGCGAGATGTCCGGGGAGTTTCCTGAAGCCCCGCTTCATCTGCGACAATACCCACCATGCGGACTCCCAGCGACGGTGCCGACGGTGCCGGCTCCCGACCGGGTGGCGCTTCAAACGGCGTGGTGCGTCTAGGAGACCGCGGTAGCGCGGTCGTCGAGATTCGGGCGGCGCTGGCCACTCTCGGGTTGCTCGAAAACTCGGACGAATCCCTAGTCACCGGCCGGCACGTGGCGCTCGATAACTTCGACGCTGAACTCGACCAGGCGGTGCGGGCCTTCCAGCAACGCCGAGGACTCTTGGTAGACGGTCTCGTCGGAGATGCCACCTACCGCGCGCTGCGGGAGGCGTCCTACCGCCTGGGCGCCCGGACGCTTGCCCACCAGTTCGGCGCACCGATGTACGGCGATGACGTCGCCACCCTTCAGTCACGGCTACAGGAACTCGGCTTCTACACCGCGTTGGTGGACGGCTACTTCGGGTTGCAGACACACAACGCGCTGATGTCCTACCAGCGCGAGTGCGGGTTGGCGCCGGACGGTATCTGTGGGCCGGAAACGCTTCGGTCCCTTTACTTTCTGGGTTCCCGCGTCACCGGCGGGTCACTGCACGCCATCCGCGAGGAAGAACACGTTCGGGTATCCGGCCCGAGACTCTCGGGAAAGAGGATCATCATCGATCCCGGCCGCGGCGGGGATGATCGTGGGCTGATCGTGAACGGTCCCGAGGGTCCGATCAGCGAAGCAGACATCCTGTGGGATCTGACCAGCCGGCTTGAGGGCCGGATGACCGCGATCGGCATGGAAACATTCCTGTCCCGGCCAGCGAACCGCAATCCCGCCGACGCCGAACGTGCCGCTATCGCCAACACACTCGGGGCGGATCTCATGATTAGCCTTCGCTTCGAGAGTCAGCCCAGCCCGTCGGCAAGTGGCGTGTCCTGCTTCTACTTCGGCAGTCCACATGGTTCCGTGTCGACTATCGGGCGCAACCTGGCTGACTTTGTACAGCGAGAAATAGTGGCGCGCACAGGATTACGGGATTGCCGCACACATGGCAGAACGTGGGATCTGCTTCGGCTGACCCGCATGCCAACGGTGCAGATAGACGTCGGGTACATCACCAGCCCCCACGATCTCGGCATGCTCATGACTCGGCAGTGTCGCGACGCCGTCGCCGAGGCCGTTCTCGCGGCGGTTAAGCGCTTGTACCTTCTCGGCAAGAACGACCGCCCGACCGGGACGTTGACCTTCGCCGAATTATTGGCCCACGAGCAATCGGTGGAGCAGGGCCGGCCCGCCGTCTAACCGCTGCCGACGGGTTGTTGTAGCTCCGCGCCTTCCAGGAGTCGCTCCAGCGCGGCCTCCACCTCGGCCTTCCAACCCAGGCCCCGGTCCAGTTCCAGACGCAGGCGCGGGAAGTAACGGTGCGGGGCGGCGACCGTGAAGCCCTTATCCAGCAGCAGGTCCGCGTCGATCATGCACTGGTCGAGGGAACAATCACCCAGGGCTGCGATTGCGGACTGCAGTTGTGGGTCCACCACCCGATCGGCGTCAAGCAGTTCGGTGGCTTCCGCGGTGCGGCCGAAGGCCTCGAGCGCCCGCACGCCCCGCCGCACCAGTTCGCTCACCACGTGCCCGATTAGCAGCGCCGACAGCTCCTCGGGTTGGCCGGGTTCCACGCCCAGGGAGGTCAACAGCACGGCGTCGGCACTGACCGGCGCGGTCGGGAACTGCTGTGCCCTCGGTACTGCCCGTGGCGGCGCGTACAGGACGTAGCCCAGGCACGGCTCCTCGGCTTCCCGCGAGTCGTCGCGGGGAGCGCTCGTGGCAACCTGACCGCACGAACCCCACTCCAGCATGACCATCGACAGCCATGCTTCCTTCTCAAACTCGGGGTCGGGCAGCTGCTCGCCGGCCAGGGTCCGCGGATCAACCTCCCAGAACACGCAACGCCGCGCATGTTTGGGCAGTTGCTCGAACCCGTCGAGACGCAGCGGCCTGATCAGAACGGACACTAGCCTCCCCGGCTTTCCCGCGGTGCACTGCGCACGGCGGCCCCTCAAGGATAGGAGAACGCGCCACTCCCCGGCCGATATCCGTCGTCCCGGGCCCTAGGCGGGCACCCAGACCATCAATTCCCCTGTCGCACAAGGAGATTCGGATAGGTCGGAATGACTCCGGCGCATCCCCCGGGGAGCCGGTCCAGTTATGTCACAGTGACGTAATGGCGTTCGATGGCTGGCAGGGCCTAATTCGCGCTCTGCGGGTCCATCAGTGCCACGATGCGCTGTAAGTCCTCGACTGATCCGAACTCGACAACGATCTTGCCCTTGCGCTTGCCCAGGCTGACCATCACCCTGGTGTCGTAACTGCGCGAGATCCGCTCGGCGATGTCGTGCAGGCCCGGCATCTGGATCGGCTTGCGGCGCGAGGGCGACGGCGTCTTGGTGACGTCCCGGTTCGCCAACGTCACCGCCTCCTCAGTGGCCCGCACCGACAATCCCTCAGCCACGATGCGGGCAGCGAGTTCCTCCTGCGCCTCGGGGCCGGCCTCCAGCGACAGCAGCGCCCGGGCGTGCCCGGCCGAGAGGACACCGGCGGCGACCCGCCGTTGCACGGCGATCGGCAAGCGCAGCAACCGGATCATGTTGCTGATCACCGGGCGGGACCGGCCGATTCGGGTAGCCAGTTCGTCGTGGGTGACGTCGAACTCCTCCAGTAGCTGCTGGTAGGCAGCCGCTTCCTCGAGGGGGTTCAACTGAGCGCGGTGGATGTTCTCCAACAGGGCGTCCCGCAGCAGGTTGTCATCGGTGGTCTCCCGGATGATTGCCGGGATCGCCGTCAGGCCGGCCTGCTGGGATGCTCGCCACCGGCGCTCCCCCATCACGAGCTGGTACTGGGCACCGCCGGAACCAGAGGCAACCTCTCGCACCACGATCGGCTGCATCAGGCCGAACTCACGGATTGAGTGCACCAGCTCGGCCAGCGCCTCCTCGTCGAACACCTGTCGTGGCTGGCGCGGGTTGGGCACGATGGCGGCCGGGTCAATCTCCCGGTAATAGTCCCCACCGGCGACCGCGACCTCGCCGGCCGTGCCGCCGATCACGACATCCGCGGCGGCCTCACCCAATCGTGGGCCGCCGTCGGCGGGGCCGGTGGGAATCAGTGATGCCAGGCCTCGGCCGAGGCCCCCCTTGCGGCGTGATGGCTTGGTCATGGCTGTGCCTCCCTGTTGATCGGCCCCTCGCTACCAACCCTGAGAGCCGGCCGGAACGCCAACTCGCGACTGGCGTCGAGATAACTCATTGCGCCCCGCGAACCCGGGTCGTAATCGATGATCGTCATGCTGTAACCGGGGGCTTCGGACACCTTGACGCTGCGTGGGATCACACTGCGCAAAACCTTATCGCCAAAGTAGCGCCGGACCTCGCCGGCGACCTGGTCGGCGAGTTTAGTACGACCGTCGTGCATGGTCAGGACCACAGTGCTCACTTCCAGTCCCGGGTTGAGGTGCGCCTTGACCATCTCGATGTTCTTCATCAGTTGGGAAACCCCCTCCAGCGCGTAATACTCGCACTGAATGGGGATCAGCACCTCCGAAGTGGCGACCAGTGCGTTGAGGGTCAACAGCCCGAGCGAAGGCGGGCAGTCGATGAACACATAGTCGAAGTCCGTCCCCTCGAGGTCCAGAAGTGCAGTGCGCAGGCGGTTCTCCCGAGCGACCATGCTGACAAGTTCGATCTCCGCGCCGGCCAGGTCGATGGTGGCCGGCACGCAAAAAAGCCTCTCGCTGTGCGGGCTCTGCCGTAGTGCGGCGTGCAGTGGAATCTCACCCAACAACACCTCATAGGAAGACGGCGTTCCAGAATGCCGATCCGCAATACCCAGGGCGGTGCTGGCGTTGCCCTGAGGATCTAAGTCGATCACGAGGGTCTTCAGGCCCTGTACCGCAAGGGCGGCGGCGAGGTTCACCGCCGTCGTCGTCTTCCCCACGCCACCCTTCTGGTTGGCAACGGTGAAAATCCTCCTGCGAGCGGGCCGTGGCAACTGGCCGGTCGCGGTGTGGAGCACCTGCATCGCGCGCTCAGCCGCGGCGCCGATCGGCGTGTCACCGTCGACACCGACAGTCCACGATTGGCCACTCGGGTCGTCTGCGCCCGGTGTTTCACGTGAAACATCGTTCACTGGCCTCTCCTCTCCGGAATGCGCGCCGGCCGTTTCCGGGATGGTGGCAACCGTTCCCCGCGGATCGCGACCACCACCGTGGCTGGCGCACTCAACCGGCCCACCCCACATCTCACCACCTCCACCGCGGTCGCGCCTAACGCGGCCATCTGCCCGCGGCTCTCGGCGACCTCCGCCGCCGCCCGCTCCCCTTTGATGGCCAACATCCGGCCACCCGGCCGCAGCAGTGGCAGGCCCCACCGGGTCAGCTTCTCCAGGTCCGCAACCGCGCGGGACACCACGAAGTCGGCCCCGGCACACTGGGTGCGAACCGCCGCCTCCTCTGCCCGGCCCCGCACCACGTGAACCGGCAGCCGTAAAGTGCCCACGGCGTCGGCGAGGAAATCCGCGCGCCGCAACAGTGGTTCCACAAGCGTCACCGCCAGATCGGGACGCGCGATCGCCAAAGGCAGGCCCGGCAGGCCCGCGCCACTGCCGATATCGACCACCCGGGCGCCGGGCCCGATGAGTTCGCCGACCACCACGCTGTTGAGGATATGGCGTTCCCAGATGCGCTCAACCTCGCGAGGTCCAAGAAGGCCGCGTTCAACACCGGGTCCCACGAGCAGATCGGCATACCCGCACGCCACATCAAGATGTGCTCCGAAGAGTTCCGCCGCAATCGGCGGCGGCGGCGGAGCGGAGGGATGTTTCACGTGAAACATCCCCTCGTCGC
>CAIWCQ010000229.1 GCA_903911165.1 uncultured Actinomycetes bacterium
ACGAACGTGCTCGCCGAGGTCACCGGGATGTTCAGGATCTCTCGGGGCGACGGCCCCACGATCGACTCACCCTGGAAGATCAGGTAGGTGGAGATCAACGCACCGAAGAAGAGACACTCGGAGGCGAGGAAGATCCACATCATCATCTTCCGGTTGTCGATCCCGGTCGTGGTGTGGTGCTCTGTCGCGTGGGGCGGGGACTCGTGCGTGGCTGCTGCCATTCCTGACTCCTGAACGCGGGCCGTACTGGCTCCTCGATCGCCGACTGTGCGCGTGGCCTAGTCGGTGGGCTCCAGTGCCCAACCCCAGATGCCGTAGATGCAGACGAACGCGCCCAGCGCCGTGATGGCGAGGGTGGACAGCGCCCCCACCGCGATCAACAGCGCACCGAGCGCGATGATCAGCGGGAAGTACGAGGGCGGCGGCATGTGGATGTGGTTGTGCTCCGGGACCGGCGTCGGCGCAATGCCGTGGTCGCGGTTGTACCAGAGCGGGTCGCGGTCGCGAACCTCGGGCACCACGTCGAAGTTGTGCGCCGGCGGCGGCGAGGAGATCGCCCACTCCAGCGTCGCACCACCCCACGGGTCGTTGCCCGCGTCAGGCGCCTTGCGCATGGTCTTCAGGACGTTCACCACGAACACCAGGACGCCGAGCGCCAGGATGTACGAGCCGATCGTCGCCACCAGGTTCCACGTGTCCCAGCCCAGGTCGGCGTCGTACGTGTAGATGCGGCGGGGCATGCCGGCCAGGCCCAGGAAGTGCATGGGGAAGAACGTGAGGTTCATGCCCACGAACATCAGCCAGAAGTTGACCTTGCCCAGGCCCTCGTCCAGCATCCGGCCGGCCATCTTCGGGAACCAGTAGTAGAAGCCGCTGAAGATGCCCATGATCGCGCCGCCGAAGAGCACGTAGTGCAGGTGGGCGACCACGAAATAGGAGTCCTGGTGGTGGCCGTCCACCGGCGGCGAGGCGTGCATGACGCCCGAGATGCCGCCGATGGTGAACAGCGCGATGAACGCGACCGAGAAGTACGTGGCGGTCACGAAGCGGATGTTGCCGCCGTACATCGTGCCCAGCCAGTTGAAGATCTTGATGCCGGTCGGGATGCCGATCGCCATGGTGCTCGCGGAGAACACGACCTGCGGGACAGGGCCCAGTCCGGTCGTGAACATGTGGTGCGCCCACACGCCGAAGCCCAGCACGCCGATCGCCGCGCCCGCGAAGACGATGGCGGAGTAGCCGAACAGCGGCTTCTTCGACATCACCGGGAGCACCTCGGAGATGATGCCCATGGACGGCAGGATCAGGACGTAGACCTCCGGGTGACCGAAGAGCCAGAAGATGTGCTGCCACAGGATCGGGTCGCCGCCGGTCGCCGGGCTGAAGAACGAGGTGCCCCAGACGCGATCGAAGTAGAGCTGCAGCAGGCCGACCGTCAGGATCGGCAGCGACAGGATCAGCAGGAACGCGACGACCAGCACCATCCAGATGAAGACGGGCAGCCGCATCATCGACAT
>CAIWCQ010000230.1 GCA_903911165.1 uncultured Actinomycetes bacterium
CCGGGGAAGCCATCCGGCTTGGATTCCTGATTCTGTGATCGTTGCCAAGATGAGATCATTCGCCTTCTCCGGTTTTGCTGAATTAACCAGGCCCGGAGGGCTCTCAAGCACAGCGCTACCGGGGCCGAACTCACAGCCTTAGCCGCCAGCATTGAGCATGAGACGAGGCTCTGGAAAGATTGGGGCCAGTGTGAGTACAGTTAGCAGCATCGTTGAGCGGATGACCAGGGTCAGGAGTTTGCTGGCCGCAGGATCAACAGTTAGCCACCAGTCAGGAGAAGGTTCGATGAGTGGCCCGAACAGTGCCGCCGCCCCGATCGGCCGGATCGGGGCGCTCGCGATCGCCCTCGGCGTCGGCGCCGCGGTTGCGACCGGCTCCGGTATCGCCCGAGCCGATGCGCCGGATTCCGGACAGCCAGACTCTGGCGCCACGACCTCTGGCGCCACGTCCTCTGGCGCCCCGACCGAACAGGATCCGGTATCGGAACAGGCGACCTCCGGGGGCGACGCCACCACACCGGCCCGACGTGCCGCCCGGGCAACGACCGGCCGCAAAGCCGCCGGGCCTGCAGCACCGGCAGCAACCAATCGCCAAGGCGCGACGGCGCCGGAGGCAACCGGTCCGTCCCCCGCCGACAGACTGCCCTTGAGTTTCCGCATCGGCGAGTCCGCGTCACCGACCGTGGCGGCTGCGGATGCGAGTTCCTCAGCGCCACAACGGCTTCCGGCTTCCACGCGGCCCTCAGCTGCGATACCCGCGACCGTTGCGGTAACCGTGCCCGCCTCGCGACCGGCTCCGGAAGCGGCCAGCGCCCCGGCGCTGCCCCCCGCGATCGCCGCTGTCACCACTGTCGCCGAAGCGCCACAGGCGTTCGCCGCGCCGCAGAACCTGGCCGTCGGCGGACTGGCCGCACGCCTGCTCGCCGCAGTCGGTCTGACCTCCACCGCGCCTGGAGCGCCACTGGACTCCCCGGCGTTGTGGGCTCTGCTGGCATGGACCCGGCGGGATCTCGGCGGCGCAAACGCGCGCTCGGTGACGGCGCGGGCGATGGCCGCCTCGGCGACCGCCAACGCCAGTGTCGCCACCGCCGCCGTGGTCGCCACCCCGCCCACCAGCCTGGGATCGACGCCGATCGGCTGGGTCACCGGCCAGCGCAACTCCGGATATCCCGGCTCGAACTGGTCACAGACCAACAACACCCGGTGGGCAAACGTCTACGGCACCGACCTGGGCGTGATGTGGTTTAACGGCGACAACGGCCTGACCCAGGTCGCCTTCGGAGACACTTTCTCCGGCGTCAATATGACCGGGAACTGGCGCTCGAACGTGCTGCTGCTTAGCGACGACACCCAGCTCTACGACGGCCTGACACTGATCAATACCGGCCCCGCCCTGCAGTTCATCCCGGCGGCGCGCAATCAGGTGTTCTTCATCGGCTCCGAAGTCACCAACATCCCGTCGGCCGCCGTATACGCCAACGGCGAGAACTACGTGAACTACTTCTCGGTGAAGTCCTGGGACACGCCGGGCCGCTGGACCACCAACTACTCGGCGGTCTCGATGTATGACCCCGCCACTGACAAGTGGGTATTGCAACCGTCGACGGTCCGCTCAGCGGGCTGGTTCCGTTCGTCGACGCGGTACCGCGCGGGTGATCAGAACTTCCAGCAGGCCGCCTACGTGCTGCAACCGGAGAGCAAGGTTGAACCGGGCGGCACTCGCTACGTCTACGCGTTCGGCACCCCGGCCGGACGTACCGGGTCGGCCTTCCTGTCCCGGGTGCCCGAGGGTGCGATGACCGACCTGGGGCAGTACGAGTACTGGGACGGCGCTACCTGGGTGCGCGACAAGCCGGCCGTGGCGGCTCCGATCATCGGCGACTCCCCCAATTCCGCCGGCCTGTTCGGATTCGTTCGGGACATCGCCAACAATCCGAACTTCTTCGGCGGTTGGTTCGCCGGTCTGGTTGGTGCCAAGACCGGCGGCAACGTCAGCGAGATGAGCGTGCAGTACAACGAATATCTGGACAAGTACGTGGTGATGTACGGCAACGGCGCCAACAACGTCATCCTGCGCACGGCCGACACCCCGGAGGGGCCGTGGTCGGCACCGGTGACCGTCGCGACCTCATTGCAGTACCCGGGCCTCTATGCGCCGTTGGTCCATCCGCTGTCAGGCACCGGCGAGCTCACCGACGCACTCGGCGACCCCGACGTGAACAACCTGTACTGGAACATGTCGCTGTGGGGCAACTACAACGTCGTGCTGATGAAAACCGATCTGACCCCGTTGAAGACCACGCTCGTCTAACGATGGAGTCGTCTCCGCAACACCGCGCTGCCTACCTCGGGGCAGTGGCCCTGGCACTCGGAATCGGAGCGGCGATCGCCGCCGAAGCCCCGCGCGCGTCAGCGGACACCTCGCCCGGCGACTCGGCACGGAGCACGTCGACGGCCAGTACCCAGGCTTCCAGTACCCGGGCCTCAAGTACCCGGGCTTCCAGTACCCGGGCTTCAAGGCCCGCGCGAGCCGCCGCACGCCCTGTTCCCCGATCGATCGCGCCGGTGACAACCCAGCCAGCGCTGACGATCACCCGTGCCGGGCAGAGTCCGCTGGTGCTGCGCAGCGGATCGACCGGCGCGACCGAACTCAGCGGCATCACCTACGCCGGTGGAACCAACTACTACGCCGTCGGCGACGACGGCGCCCCGACGATCTGGCAGGTCTACACCTCGCTCGACTCGCGATCGGGCCGAGTCAGATCGACGCTCCTCACCGGCGGCATCAGCGCCCCGGAATTGGGTACCGACTCTGAGGGAATCGCCCTCGGGCCCTCCGGAAACCGGGTCTGGGTATCCGACGAAGTGGCCTCCACCATCAACGAATTCAGCCTCGAGACCGGGCAGAAGACGGGGTCGGTCGCGGTTCCGAACATCTACCGACCGGCCAACGTGCAAAACAACATGGGTCTGGAATCGCTGACCTACGGTGGGGGCACGCTGTGGACAGCCAACGAGGAGGCGCTCCGATCAGACGGGGCGCTGTCCACCACAGCAGCCGGCAGCTGGGTTCGGATCCAGGAATTCGATGGACCGGATCTGGCGGCGCGCCGGCAGTACGCGTATCGCACCGATCCGATCTCGCGGCTGTCGCCGTTCGTGACCGTCGAACGCAGTGGGCTGGTAGACCTGCTCGCCCTTCCCAACGGCCAGGTTCTCGCCCTGGAACGCGAACTCGGCGGCTACCTGCCGCGCTACCGCTCCCGGATTTACCTCGTTGACTTCACCGGAGCATCCGATGTCGCCGAGCTATCCAGCCTTGCCAGCGGCAGCGGTTTCACCGCGGTCGGCAAAACCCTTCTCTGGCAGGGTGATACCGGTTTCAGTAACTTCGAGGGCATTACTTTGGGACCCCCGCTCAGCGATGGTTCCTATGCCCTACTGCTGGTCTCCGATGACGGAATCGGCGCCATGGCGCAGCGCCAGGACAGCTTCAGCCTCATCCTGAGGGGCCTCACGGCCCCGGCCCCGGCCCCGACTCCTATCCAGGTGTAGCCGGACAGCCGGACAGCACCCCGGCGATCGCGTCGTGTTCAGCCTGGGTCACCCACAACCCGTAGCTGGCCTTGACGTCGACGATCCGCGTGACGAACGCGCAACGGTAAAAGATATTGGGCGGCAACCACGTTGCGGCATCGCCGTCGCCCTTCTGCTGATTCACCCAACCAATCGTGGCCTGCAGGTTCACCGGGTCGTTGGCGAAGTCCCGGCGCCGCGCCTCATCAAGTTGCTGCGCGCCCTTCTGCCAGGCATCCGAAAGGGCGACCACGTGATCGATCTGAACCTCCGCCGAATTCGGGCCGCGCACGAACTCGACAGTGATTCCGGTGTAGGGATCGTTGAGGATTCCGCGCAGCACCGCACAGTCGTTGGAGCCGGGCTTGAGAACCACATCGACCAGATCGCGGCGCAGGATGTCGTTACGGGTGTCGCATCCATTGCGTCCGCCCGGAACCGTGACATCGTCGGTCCAGGACTCACCGAAGAGGCTGCGGTCATAACCGGTCTTGGGCGCGCGCCCCTTGATCAGCAGAGCATCGAATTTGGCGCGAACATCAGCGTCCGGGGGCAAAGGATCAGCGGCCGCCGAGGGTGCGCCGGCGACAACGCCCACCGCGACAACCGCCGCGATCAGGAACCGCCCGAAACCTATCCCCACCAGAATGCAGTGGC
The DNA here is from genome assembly GCA_903911165.1 of uncultured Actinomycetes bacterium. Taxonomy (GTDB): domain Bacteria; phylum Actinomycetota; class Actinomycetes; order Mycobacteriales; family Mycobacteriaceae; genus Mycobacterium. The sequence goes on from CAIWCQ010000230.1 coordinate 4,234, forward strand.
GATGGCGATGTACAGCGCGATGAGCGCAGCACCCTCGAACCAGTTCGACTCTCCGTCGAAGGTGACCAGCACCGCCACCAATGCCGACATGACCATCACCGCCAGCAGCAACGGCGACAGCACCAGATCGAAGCCGGGCTGACCGAGGAATGCCGCCGACAAACACACGATCGGGGCTACCGTGAGCGCAATCTGAACGGGCGACTGCAGGATCACCTGTACGCCGTAGTCCATCTGATTTTTGGCGGCGAGCTGGATCCCGACAACGTTCTCCACCGCGTTACCGGCGATAGCCACGATCACCAGGCCGGCGAAGACCTCGTTGATACCCATCGTGTCCATCGCCGGTTGCAGAGCGGAGACGAACCATTCCGAGACGAATGCCGCACCGATTCCGGTCGCAGCAAGCATGCCGATCGCCATCGCCAATGGCCATTCCCCATGCGCGGCAACCTTACTGGCGGCAGCGGCCCCTTCCGGGCTAGCCGCAATCGGGGACGTGCTGCCCGCGTGCCCCGCGTCACCGCCGTGTCCGGGCGCGCGGCGCGCCAGGGCTGCCGGCAACGAAATCGCGAACAACGCCAGCATGATGATCGAGACCACGACCGAGACCACCCGCTCGTGCGATTCGGCCGGAGTGTGCAGGGCCGAGGTGAGAGTGGGAACGGCGAGAATGAACACCGCCAGCGTGAGCATCAGGCCCAACCTGCGGCCGTCCTCGGCGGCGAATCGTTGCCGGCCGTGCTTGACACCGCCGACGACAAAGGCCAGGCCGAGGATCAGCAGCACGTTCGCCAGGATCGACCCCACGAGGGTGGCTTTCACCACGCCGAAAAGTCCTGCCTTGAGCGCAAAGAGGATGACGAACAGTTCGGGCAGATTTCCCAGGGCCGATTGCAGCACCCCGGTGGCGCTGGGCCCGAGTCGGTCGCCGAGCGCCTCCACCGAGCGGCCGACCAATGAGGCCAGCGTGGCCAGCGCGAGCGCAGCCACGATGAAGGAGAGTACGGAGTTGGCGTGGGCGAAGTGCAGGGCGCCGGCGCCGACTGCGGCGAGCACCGTGACCGCGATCATGATCCGATCCCGCCTCGACAGCAGCGGTGCGGTAGCGGTCGTCATCGGGTCCTCCAGAGGGATAGTGGGGTGAGTTTGCCAGAATCGCGGCGCCCTGTGTTGGAAACCCTGCTACCCGGCCGGTCTGTGCCGTGGCAGCATTGCCCTCAAGTCAGATCAGGGAGGGAGTCCGGCGTGGTGCTCGTCCTGGCGTTCGGGGTGATGCTGCTGATCAGCGTCTCGCTGTCCGGCGTCGCCGCGCGCACCGTGTTGTCGACGGCGCTGCTGTTCCTGGTCGCCGGGGCGCTGATCGGGCCGGGCGGGCTGGGTCTGGTGCAGTTGAGTGCCGAGGACGAAATCGTCGCGGTGCTCGCCGATATCGCGTTGTTCACAGTGCTGTTTACCGACGGCCAGCGCGCCAGCGTCCCCGCGTTACGGGAGGGATGGCGACTGTCCGGGCGCGCGCTGGGGATCGGCATGCCGCTGGCGATGATCGGAATCGCCGTTCCCGCACACTATCTCGTCGGCCTCGACTGGCCGACGGCGTTCCTGCTCGGTGCAATCCTGTCCCCG
>CAIWCQ010000231.1 GCA_903911165.1 uncultured Actinomycetes bacterium
ACATCGACCACGATGCCCGCGCCCTCATGGCCGAGGACCACTGGGAACTGGCCTTCCGGATCTGCGCCCGACAAGGTGAACTCATCGGTGTGGCAGATGCCGGTGGCCTTGATCTCGACCAGCACCTCGCCTTCCTTCGGGCCTTCGAGCTCGATGTCTTCGAGGACCAACAGCGATTTGGCCTGATACGCGACGGCGGCACGGACTTTCATGTCTCTAATCTCTCCACGCGGAGGTGACTACGGCGAGGACTGGCGCGAGGGTAACTCTACGGCACCGCGACTGCACGGCCTTCGCGACGCGGATCGGCGGCGCCCTCCAGCCGGCCATCCGCGGTCACACGCACCGCATGCAGGCCCGACCCCTCGCCGCGCCCGTCGCGGAACACATGCCCCATACCCTTGAGGGACTCCACCACCGCAGGATCGATGCGTGCGGTCTCGACCACTACCGGGCCGCGGGCGATGACATTCGGCAGATCGACCGCCTGCTGCGGCGTCAGCCCCCAATCGAGCATGCCGACCAGGGTCTTCGCGACATAGGCGATGATCGCGTGGCCACCGGGTGACCCGACCGCGAGTTCGAACGCGCCGTCGCGGAACACGAGGGTCGGCGACATCGAAGAACGCGGCTTCTTGCCGGGCGCGACCGCATTGGCGATGGCCTCGCCCCGGTCATCCACCGGACGGAAGCTGAAATCGGTCAGCTGGTTGTTGAGGAAGAAACCGGCGACGAAACGCTGGGATCCGAACAGCGACTCGACCGTGGTCGTCATCGAGACCACGTTGCCCATGGGGTCGACCACCACGAAATGGCTGGTGCCCGGTACCTCAGCGGTGGCATCGCTACCGCGAGCCGGCGCACCGGGTGGCTCGCCAGCTTCGACGACGGCCATCGCCCGGGACGGTGACACCAGCGCTGCCCGCGAGCGTAGATAATCTTTGTTCGTGAGCCCGGCGAGCGGCACGGCGACCACGCGGTCATCGGCGACGAACTTGTCGCGGTCGGCGTAGGCGAGCCGTTGCGCCTCGATCAGGTGATGCCAACCCGCCACGGTGCCTGGCCCCATTGAAGCCATGTCGAAGTTCTCGAGGGTGCCGAGCACCGACAACACCGCGATGCCGCCTGAGGACGGCGGTCGCATGCCGCAGACGAGGTAGACCCGATAGCCGCTGCAGACCGGCTCGAGCCGCGCCGGACGATAGGCCGCAAGGTCGGCGAGACTCAGCGACCCCGGCATCGGCTCGACGGCTGCACCGGCGACGATGGCTTCGGCGATCTCGCCCGCGTAGAAGGCGCGGGCACCGCGCGTCGCCACACTCCGCAAGGTCCGCGCGTAATCAGGGTTCTTCAGCGACGCGCCTACCGGATGCGGCGTACGCCCATCGGCCCGCCCCTCGACGGTGAGGTAGGCACGGCCGGCGGGCAACAGTGCGTCACGAGCGAGCGCCGACCCGATCAAATCATTGAGCCGCGGCGAGACCGGGAACCCCCGCTCTGCGAGGCGGATCGCTGGCTGCCACGGCCGCGACCACGGCAGCCGCCCGAACTCACGGTGCGCCATACCGAGCATCGAGACGACCCCAGGGACACCGACCGCGCGACCGGAGCGCACCGCTACAG
>CAIWCQ010000232.1 GCA_903911165.1 uncultured Actinomycetes bacterium
CAGTTGTGGACAAGAACAGGCGAGTCACCAGCGAGGACGTAGTACGTGTGGATGCCGTCGATTGCAAGGTTGTGAACTCGCCGAACCTCCGTTCGTTCGCGAACCAGGTCGACCGTGACTGTGGATCCGTTGGCGAGAAGCAACTGATCGCCTGACGCAAGGTTCTCTGCATCCACCCATCGGCCTTCGTCATCGACCCAGAATGGGTGTCCGCCGGTCGCCGTGATGGTTTGGCCGTCGAGCACGACTTCGACGAGGTGCTTGGTGCCTTCACCAACGATGAGATCGCTGACGCGTCGCGGACCCTGCTCGCCTGTCTCTGGATCGGTCGCGAGTACAAGGTCACCGACCTCCACATCTTCGATCGGCTTCGTGTCACCGTCGGCCATGAGTACGTGGGTCGACGGTACGAAGCTGTTGACACGACAAGCAGCGCTGGCCAGGTCGTCTGTGGCTCCTGTGGCTGCGCTCATGGCGAGGATGTCGTCAGGGGATGGTGATGTGGGGGCGCCGTTGGCCATTTCGGCGCCGGCGTGGGCGATCTTCGTGCCTGGCCCATATGCGGCTGCGGCGCACACGGCTGGTGCGGTCAGGCACGTTTCAGCGGTGAGCATCACGTACGGGAGCGCGAGGAACGCTGCGAGCCCGATCCCGAGCGCAGCCCAGCCACCGCGGTGGGTGTCGCGATCGTTGACCCCGAAATCGGCGGTGAGGCGGTCCTGGGTGAGGTCGTCACAGTCAGACCCACATGCGCCGAGCGATGTGTAGTTCGTGATGCCCGACCCGTAGGTGTTGCACTCGCCTCCCGCAAGACCGTGCGTGCCCTGCCCGCAATACAAGCCGGAGTAGATCTGGGCATAGCTGTAGCCGCCACCACCGTAGTAATCGATCCCGCACCCGCCGATGGTGCCTTCGCGTCCCGCACACAACCCGTTGGGGTCGGACAACGTCGTGGGGTTGCCTTGGGCGTATTGGTATGGCTCGCCGGTGGTCGCGACCAAGGGGTCGATGGTGATGAAGGTGCCGGTGGTGGGGTCGTAGTCGCGGTGGTCGAGGTGGGTGAGCCCGGACGGGTCCTCATGTTTCCCGAGGAACCCGGTCGTCACGACCGGTGACACCGGTGACGGTCCACGCGCCGCCCCGTACGGCCGGTACCAGCGTGTCGACACCGCGCCGGCGGTGATCGTGGTCGTGACCGATCCTTGCCGGTCGCCGAGCAGCCACGACACCCCCGTCCCGGTCGCGGTCGTGGTGCGTGATGCGATGGTGACGCCGGCGTACGGGTAGGTGCGACGGACCTGTGACCACACACCGGAGGTTCGTGTCGCTTCGATCCCTCCAAGGTAATAGACCTCCGCCCCGCCCTGGGTGCGTGCAGCGACACGGGTGCCGTCGGCGAGATACGAATAGCCGACCGACACCCCACCATTGATCGTCGTGGTGAGGCGGCCGAGTGGGTCGAACCCCAACACGCCCGGCCCGGCACCCGTCGCTGGGGTGAGGGTCGGTGTGATCGAGGTGACGTACACGCCGACGGCGAACAGTTCGACATCCACCACCTGCGACGACACCACCCGCACCCGACCCGCCGACAGGCCGGAGGTGACCGCGATCGCGGTTCGTTCCCCCGGCCCAGGGTTCAACGACGACACCGTCGGCGCGCTCGTGCCGTCCGCGACCACCGCCACGTTCGATGTCGTCGCGGTCCGGTTCGACACCACCGCCAACAACGCCACCCCGACCGCATCCGCGTCGACACCAGCGCGGCCGGCGACATCGAACCCCGTCCCCGCCGGCGCCGCCGGGATCGCGAGCTTCGACCCGACCGACACCGGGACCTCGAGCAGACGGAACAGACCCGACTGCGACACCGGCGATCCCGGACCGGTCACATAGCCGACCACATCGATGATCACATGCGTCTGAACGGCCGCATACACCGACACCGACCGTGACGCATCCAACGCCACCGCATCCACCGCCTGATTCGCACGCGTCGACCCCGCCACGAAATTCACCGTCGACGACACCGGCACACCACCCGTATCCGCCGCCGTCGGCAACACCGTCACATGACCCGACTGCGACGCACCCGTCACCGTCACCGTCATCACCACCGCCACCGCCACCGCATGCGACGGCACCACCGCACTCCCCACACCCACCAGTGGCCTTTTCAATGGGCCTGTGGCCCCAGCCCAACCAATTCAATGGTCGCCTAGGACTACTTCGATCCACAGATCGTCGGGCCAATCGACGACGGCATCGAGCGCCGCGTCGATCGATATACCTTCCCCAAAGTCCGTGTAGTAGTCGAGCCTGGGATGTACCTCGTTGCCGTTCAACGTGAAGCTGTCGAATCCCAGGACGCGCGGTTGCCCTGAGAGATGAGAAAGCGCGGCCATGAGGCCCGACGAGTGAATCATCAGCACCCCGGCTGAACAGTGAAAGTCTACGTTTGCGAGAAGACACGCTCTAGCCAGTTCTAAGGCTGGGGCGACGTTCTTGGGCCAGGTCTCGCTCATCGGGGGGCGAACTTTGTATTGTTCCAGACAGGCGACCAGGTGGTCGCATTCCGGTTACTGATGTGGATCACATTCCCCGTCAGGTCATTCACCACGATGTAGAAGTTGTCACCTCGGGCGAATGCGGTCGCTGGAGCATCGGCAGCAAGGTCCCAGACAGCGCGGGTGAAGTCCGGATCTGACCGCACACTCCGGATGAGGTCCTCGGACCAGCCGCGGGCGCTCATCTGCCTTTGGATCTTTAGAGAAATACTGCAGAGATCGG
>CAIWCQ010000233.1 GCA_903911165.1 uncultured Actinomycetes bacterium
CGGCCGTCACACTGATCGTCTCGCACACCGTCGCCGACGGAGGTGGTGCGGTTGTCGCCGTCAGTGAGGCCGTCAACGGAACAACTCGAGACCTCGGGTATCCGTTGCCCGGGTCACGTTCCAAACGTCAGGCGTTGGTTGAAGATTCCCGTGTGTTGATGCGGGGAGTACCGGGGATGGCCAAGGCCGTGCTAGCCGCTGCCAGGGTCGCTCGCAACAAACGCGGCATCGCTGGAGAAAAGCACCGTCAGCCGCCGCCGCCCGTAGGGATTGATTCCGGTCGAGAAGTGACGATCCCATCGGTCACGGTTCACGTCGACGCGGAGCAGTGGGATGAACGAGCCAGAAATCTCGGCGGGTCCGGCCCTACCCTCCTGCTGGGCTTCGGAGCCAGGTGCGGACAGATGCTCGGCTGGGTGGTCGATGATGGAATGGTTACCCTCTCGGTTCCGATCAGTGAGCGAACACCCGACGACACCCGGGCGAATGCTCTGACGAACGTGACTTTCACCGTCGACCCGCGCACGGTGATCACCGATCTCTCGGGCGTGCGCGCAGAGTTCAAATCGGCCATGTTGGATTTGGACGAGAGGGGCAATGAGATATTGGCGCCGCTTCCTCTGGTTCCTCTGGTACCGCAGCGGGCGGTGCGCAGGCTCGAGGGTGTGGTGCTCAAGGACAAGGAGGTCGGCTGCTCCTATCTCGGGGACCTCGATCTGTCGACGAACCGGCCGGATGGAACTGATGCGGAGTCATCTTTCTTCCTCCCGTTCGAGCAGCACCTCACCTTCGGTGATCTTCGTCGGGGTGGCGGCATCCTCCATCCACTGATCTCAGGGCGGATCAACGGCGAGGTGTGGGTCAGCATCGGTTTCTGCAACGCCGACGGAACCACCACGCGGGAGCAACTCAAAGAGGTGGCACATGACGCACTGGCCGACTTCGGGATGACCGGCATCGTCGAATGAGGCTGGCGATAGGTCGCGATAGACCGCGGTGCCGAATTGGCCCGTTACGCAACGGCACCCGGCCCGCGCAGCGCGCGTGACCGGGTGCCGTTGGATGCGGGGCTGATGAGGAGTTCTACTTGCGGCCCTTCATGACCGCGCCCACGACCGCGGTCAGCACGGCACCGACGACACCGCCTCCGCCGACCGAGCCGGCGATCTGGGCGATGTCCAAGCCGCCGCCACCGCCGCCACCGCCGAGGAGGCCGCCCAGGAGACCGCCGCCCAGACCGCCGCCGACCGCTCCGGCGATGCTGTTTCCAGCCGCGCCGAGGCTGTTTTTGGCGCCCGCGACGTTACCGCCGATGAGCCCACCGACGATACCTAGTATCCATTCCATCTGATTCTCTCCCTAGTAGTAGCTGCGCGGTAGCGCAGCACTTCTTGTCCGATTGAACAGTCCGATTGAACAGTCCGATCGATCAGTCCGATCGATCAGTCGGGAACGGAGTCGCTCTTGTCGGCGACGCTTTCCTGATCATCTCCGAGAGCGTTGTTCTCGTAGGTAACCCGTGCCGACGTCTCCGCTGAAGCCGAAGACTCCTCGTAGCGCACGACAGTCGTTACGTCGTGGTCGGTCGTTTCGGTATGGATGGTCGCCTTGGGGGGTTCGGAGAGCAGCGGCCGGGGGGCCGGCGGCGGCGTCACCGGCTTGGGGGCCGGCGGCGGCGTCACCTTGGTAACCGGTGCCGGCGGCCGGGGGGCTGGCGGCTTGGGTGCGGGTGCGGGTGCCTTGGCGACCGGAGCGGGACGAGCCGGCGGCGGTGTCGGCTTGACCACCGGTGCACGCTCGGCAACCCGGACCGGTGCCACCTCCTGCGGACGCTTACGCAGCAGCCAGCCCAGGCCCGCGATCAGCGGGATACCGAGCAGCAACCACAGCCAGTTAAAGCCCTTCTTCTCGACTTTCTCGGTGGTGATCGTCTTGCCAGGTGCTGCGCTCACGGAGGTCGTCCCTTCTGCAGTCGGCGCGTCGGCGCCGAAACCGGGGATCTTGGCCGCGAGGGCGGCCGGAATGGTGGCCAGACCGGCGGCCTTCGACCACTGGATCTCAGTGCCCTCAGGTCCGACGAACTTGCCGGTCTGCAGGTCGTCGGTGACCGACGTGTCCGCGCTGGGGTATCCGAACGGCCCGGTGACAGCACCGGACTGACGCCATGCCTCGAGCACCTTGCCCTTGATCACCGTGGCACCCCATTGCGGGCTCCAGTAGATCGCCGCGCCTTCGGGGGCCGAGAAGTCATTGAATCTGCCGACTCCGTCGCCGACGCCCGTCTCGTCGTTCTTCGGGAACCCGAGATCGCTGTCGGGGCCGCCGAGCGCCTCGTACCGCTTAAGGATCTCGCCGTACATCACGTGTGCGCCGGAGTCCTTCGAGTAGAAGATCGTGCCACCGGTGTAGTCGCGTTCGGCACCGCCGGCGATGTCGACAGCCTCCCCGAGGGGGGCGCCGAGCAGCGATGATGCACCGCCGAAGGTGGCGTAGCGGTCGTTGATGGTGTCAACGGCCTCGGTCGAGGGCGCTGCGCTCACGATGGGGGCGCCCACCAGGAGCGAGCTGGTCACGATGAACATTCCGCCGAGCGCGAGCGATGCTCGCAGCGGTGCTTTTGGCGTCACAGGAGACTCTTTCTGTAGTTGGTTGGTCAGGTATTGCCAGGTCTGGTGCTCAGGGCTGACGCCGGGGCGGGAGGGGGGTCGACCGCCCCGGCGTCAAGCTCTTGTCGGGGTGGCGTCAGGGGCGACGATGCCGAGGGTCGTCGGACTTGGGATCCACCACGTAGGACTCGCGGGCACGGAACTCCGCCGACTCATCGCCGACGATGTCGTCGTCGGGATGCTCGCCGGTGGAACGCTCCACCCACTCCACCTCGCGGGTGCCGCGGTCGATGAACGTCGCCTCTACCTCGCTGGCTTGGCCCATCGAACGCCGGCTGACCGACACCTCGTCTGCATCGTGCTCGACGACCCGTTCGACCCGCTTCTCGACGTACTTGTGGACGATCACCGGTTTCTCGACGACAACCTCGACGATCCGCTCGACGGGCTTCTCGACGATCTTCTCGACCTCCCGGTAGACGGGCCGTTCGACAATCCGCTCGACGACGGTCTCGACGGGCTGTTCGACGATCCGCTCCTCGACGTATTCCACGTCACGCTGGATCAGTTTCTCCACCAGAACCGGGTTGGTGACGGTCTTTTCGAGCACTCTGTCCACCGAGCGGTCGATGACCTTCTCGACGATGCGCGGCCGCTCGACGATCTTTTCGACGACGCGGTCGACGGGCTTGTCGATGACCTTCTCGATCACGTTGACCTTCTCGACGATCTTTTCGACGACGCGGTCGACGGGCTTGTCGATGACCTTCTCGATCACGTTGACCTTCTCGACGATCTTTTCGACGACCCGGTCGACGGCCCTCTCCAGCACCTTCTCAACGATGTTGGGCTTCTCGACGATCTTCTCGATGACCCGGCCGACGGGACGCTCGATGACCTTCTCGACGATGTTGGGCTTTTCGACGATCTTTTCGACGACGCGGTCGACGGGCTTGTCGATGGTCTTCTCGACGACGTTGACCTTCTCGACGATCTTTTCGACGACGCGGTCGAC
>CAIWCQ010000234.1 GCA_903911165.1 uncultured Actinomycetes bacterium
CAACTGCTTTTTTGGCAACTGCTTTCTTGGCGGGGGCCTTGGTGACGGCCTTTTTGGCTACGGCGGCCCGCGTGGCGGCCTTTGTGACGGGCGCCTTCGCGACGGCCTTTTTGGCTGCCGCAGTCCGTGTAACGGTCTTTTTAGCGGGGGCCTTCGCGACGGTCTTTTTGGCGGGCGCGGCCCGCGTCACGGTCTTTTTGGCTGGCGCCTTCGTGACCGCTTTTTTGGCTGGAGCCTTTGCCACCGACTTTTTGGCGGGGGTCTTGGCGGGAGTCCTGGTGGCGGTGCGCTTCACCGGCTTCGAGGCTGCCGGGCTCACTTTGGTCGCTGCCACGTACACCCTTTCGGTCTGCTGGCCTTCGACGGGCCACGGACGTGCCTCACCGAAAGCGTCGGTTATGGGGAATATCGGCGCGATCTCGTTGTGGATTCTCCGCTGTCCGGTTAGCGGCCGCCAATGACCATTGTAACGACTAATTGAGGCTGCGCAGCACAGGCGGTGCCGACTACCCGATCAGGTCGGATCGGCTGGCCATCGCGGCGCCGACGATTCCGGCCTCATTCTGCAGTGCCGCGCCGACGACCGGTGTCCGGTTCTTCAGCATCGGGATCCACCTGTCGGCCTTGCGGCTGATACCCCCTCCGGCGATGAACAGGTCCGGCCAGATGGCGTTCTCGATCGCTACCAGGACCTTGGTGACCTCTTCGGTCCAGCGCTGGTAATTCCACTCCTTACGTTCCTTGACCGATGAGGCAGCCCGGTGCTCGGCCTCCTTTCCGCCGACCTCGATATGACCGAACTCGCTGTTGGGCAACAGCACACCGTTGTAGAGCACAGCGGAGCCGATGCCCGTGCCGAAGGTGAGCAACACGATCAGGCCGCGCTTATCGCGACCCGCGCCGTAGCAGGCCTCGGCAAGCCCAGCGGCGTCGGCGTCGTTGAGGACGGTTACCTTCCGGCCGCCGAGAGCCGCGCTCATCAGGTCGGCGACGTTGGCCCCTATCCAGGACTTGTCGACGTTCGCCGCGGTTTTCACGACGCCGTCCACCACTACTCCGGGATAGGTGACGCCCACTGGTCCGACCCAGCCGAAGTGACCCACCACCTCGGCGACCGCTTTGGTCACGGCTTTCGGCGTGGCCGGCTGCGGGGTATCCAGCCGAAACCGCTCACCGACGAGTAACCCGGTGTCGAGATCGACGACGGCGCCCTTGACTCCGCTGCCGCCCACATCCACGCCGAGGGCATGACGCGCCGTACTGGCAGATTCGGTCGGGCCGGTCGGGCCGGCTTCGGTCGGGGTCATTGCTGCTCCTTCTGGCGGCGGATGGATCAACCCGATCAGGCACTGGTGCCGGATCAGACACTAACGGGTGGGTCGCCCGAGCACCGAGAGATCGGGCGGGTCGCCCGAGCATCTAGCGCCCGAGCATCTAGAGACTGTGTTGCGATGATCCCGTGAACGATGACCTGTCCGCGGAACTGCGCCTAGTGGCTGAGCAATTGGTTGCCGAGGCGGCCGAGTTGGTGCGTCGCCGCCGCGCCGAGATCTTCGGAACGCCCGGGTCGAGCGGCCTGGCTGTACGTGCCAAGACGACCCCGACCGATCCGGTAACCATCGCCGACACCGACACCGAACAGTTGATCCGGGATCGGCTGGCACGATTGCGCCCGGGCGAGCCGATCCTCGGCGAGGAAGCGGGCGGGGCGGCGGCGCGCCCGGGCACGGTGCGCTGGGTGGTCGACCCCATCGACGGCACGGTGAACTTCATCTACGGGATTCCCGCGTTCGCCGTATCGATCGCCGCCCAACTCGATGGACAGTCGGTGGCCGGGGCGGTCGCGGATGTCGCTAGCGGGGATGTGTACTCAGCCGGCGTGGGTTTGGGCGCGCACGTGGTCACCGACGGCGTTCGCCGGTGCCTGCGCTGCAGCGAGGCCGCGGATCTTTCGATGACGCTGCTGGGAACGGGCTTCGCCTATGAGCCGCGACGCCGTGCCGCGCAGGCGGCACTGGTGGCCCAGATGCTGCCGCTGATACGCGACATCCGGCGAATCGGTTCGGCGGCACTGGATCTGTGCATGGTGGCCGCGGGCCGTCTCGACGGCTACTACGAGCACGGTCTGAACGTGTGGGACTGGGCGGCAGGTGCGTTGATCGCTTCCGAGGCCGGGGCGGAACTGCTCTTGCCCGACCCCGACGAACCGGGCACGAGCGGGTGCCTGTTAGTGGCTGCTGCCCCGACAGTGGCGGGGCAGGTCATCGCAGCCCTCGACGGCTTTGCCGGGCTGCAGCCGTTGCGGTGAACCCTCAGCAGGTGCCCTCAGCAGGTGCCCTCAGCAGGTGCCATTGTGGATCTTGGTCAACAACGCGGAGTCGGCTGGTTCGGTGGCGCCGGGACTCAGGCCGGCGAGCACTGCGGCGATGTCGTCGCTGTTGGCCAGCGCGGTGAAGTCGGCGCCGATCACGAGATCGACGGAGTTGTCTTTCCGGTCGTCCTGGTAGAGCTCGACGCAGGGGGCCACCAGCCACGCGGTCGCCGCGCCCGGCCGGCCGGCCGGGCCGAAGCGGATCTGGCCCTGGCAACCCAACCGGGTGCCGGCATAGACCGGATCATTGGCCGCCGCGGGCGCTGCGAAGCCCAGATCCCGCAGGGAGCCGGCCACATCGCTGGCCTGGCCGCCTTGACCGCTGGCGTTGAGTACCCGGATGTTGGTCTCGGCCAATTTGGCCGGAGCCACCTCGATCATGGATGACGCCGACACCCGATCGCCCAGCTTGGGCGCGGCCGGGTCGGCGGAAGCCGGTGGAACATTGCAGGCGGCGGCCTCGCCCACGGTGACCGGCCGGGTCAACACGAACGCCCACACCATGGCAGTGAGGGTGAACAGCCCGGCCAGGGCGAGAATTCCGGGGCGATAGTTGCGCCGGAGGAAAGGTTTTCCATCCCTGTCGTAGGCGGAACCTTCGGTGAGTTGAGAGACCACGTGTTGCACTGTAAAGCCAGTACGTCGGCGCCGGTACTCTGGTGTGCACCCCAGACCCAGACCACTCATCGGCGAGGATTGTGATTAACGTCACACTGGAAGTCTCCGCTCACGGGAGGTAATTGTTTTGCGCAAGCGTCCAACGCTGGTACAAAGCCATGTCGACGTTCGACGAGGGGATTGACGGTGGCTACTGATTACGACGCCCCACGGCGTACCGAGACCGATGAGACTGCCGAGGACTCGCTGGAAGAGCTCACCGCGCGTCGCAACGAGGCTCAATCGGCTGTCGTCGACGTCGACGAGACGGAGTCGGCTGAGTCCTTCGAGCTGCCCGGCGCCGATCTTTCCGGTGAGGAATTGTCGGTCCGGGTGGTTCCAAAGCAGGCCGACGAATTCACCTGCGCCAGTTGCTTTCTCGTCCATCATCGCAGCCGGTTGGCTAGCGAAAAGAAGGGCGTGATGATCTGCACCGACTGCGCTACGTAGACGGCGTCTGACGCCTGCTCAGCTGCCTCTTGCTCAGCTTCCCCTGCTCAGCTTCGCAGCGCGGCCAACAGCCTTTCCGGATGCCGGCAGCTCACCAGCCAGTAGGGCGTCGGATCATCGGCATCGTCGAGAACGACGAGCGCCATCGGACCCACCCAGCTGCAGTGCACCACGAAAGCGGCCGGATCAAGTTGGCGCCCCAGGGCGGCCGACTTGGCGGAACGGGGCACCGTTGCTGAATTCGCCACCGCTGAGGCGGGCAGGTGCGCCTGGCCCGCGCGCAGCTCCAGCCCGGACCCGGTGTCTGTGACCTGCACTTCGGTCCGGCTCAGCCACAGCAGGACGCCGGCTGAGGCCAGCGCCAGAACCGCATAGGGCAGCCAGTTCGGCAGATTCCGCACGCCCATGTTGACCTCGGTGGCGAACACCGCCGACACGCCCGAGCCCACCAGCCACCACCACCACGGCACCCACAACCGCTCGCGATAGCGAACGGTTTGCGTACTCATGCGCGCACCGGTCACCGGGCCAAGGGTAGTCTCTCGGATCGTGCCCACCAGCCTTGCGGTGGTTCGCCTGGACCGCGATCTCCCTATGCCCGCCCGTGCCCATGACGGCGATGCGGGCATTGATCTGTGCAGTGCCGAAGACATCGAACTGGCGCCCGGACAGCGGAGCCTGGTGCCCACCGGCATCGCAGTCGCCGTCCCGCACGGCATGGTGGGGCTGGTTCACCCGCGTTCCGGTCTGGCTGCGCGCGTTGGGCTTTCGATTGTGAACAGTCCGGGCACTATCGACGCCGGATATCGCGGCGAGATCAAAGTGGCATTGATCAACCTCGATCCAACCGTGCCGATCGTGATCCGGCGCGGTGACCGGATCGCGCAATTGCTGATTCAGCGGGTCGAGTTACCAGAGTTGGTCGAGGTGGCTTCGTTCGATGAGGCCGGACTGGCTGATACCACCCGGGGCCAAGGCGGCCACGGTTCCTCCGGCGGACATGCGAGTTTGTGATGGCATTCGGTAGACGTAAGCGAGATCAGGAACCCCAGGACCGGGACGACAGCGTGGCGGCCCAGGCCGATGGGTCTGTGGAGTCGGCCCAGGCCGATGGGTCCGTGGAGGCGGCTGAGTCCGTGGACTCGGTAGCCGAGGAGATCGTCGACGATGGCGTTGCGGTGCCGGGTCTGTCCGGGGACGCCGACGGCCCCTTCGACATCGAGGACTTCGATGACCCCGCCCAGGCGACCCTGGCGCGCCTTGACCTGGGGTCGGTGCTGATCCCGATGCAGCCCGACGGCCAGGTGCAGGTGGAGCTCAATCAGATGGGCGTCCCGAGTGCGATCTGGATCATCACCGGAAACGGCAGATTCACCATCGCCGCCTACGCCGCGCCTAAAACTCCCGGGCTCTGGCGTGAGGTCGCCGGCGAGCTCGCTGATGCGTTGCGCAATGACAACGCCGCGGTCTCCATCCAGAACGGGCCGTGGGGTCGTGAGGTCGTCGGAACCGGCGCCGGTGTGGTGCGCTTCATCGGCGTGGACGGATACCGCTGGATGATTCGCTGCGTAGTCAACGGGTTGCCCGAATCCATTGACGCGCTAGCCGCCGAAGCCCGGGAAGCGATGGCGGATACCGTCGTCCGGCGCGGCGAAACCCCCCTGCCGGTGCGGACTCCGCTGCCCGTGCAGCTGCCCGAGCCGCTGGCCGCGCAGCTCAACGCTGCCGCCGTGCAGCAGGCCCAGCAGGCTCAGCTGGCCCAGCAGGCGATGTTCGCCGCGCAGCAGGCCATGCTCGCTCAACAGCAGCAGCAACCGCAGCCAGACGATCCGGTCGGCGAGCGCGGAGTCCCCGGGGCGGCGACCCAACAGTTCCGCACCACCAGCAGCACCGGGGGTTGAGCGGCGGCGTTCAGCCGATCGCCCGCAACGCCGCCACGGCCGCGACTCCGAGTGCTGCGGGGTTCGGCCCGAAACGCTCAAGGGTGACCGTGACGAGCGAGGCGCGCGGGACCGCGGCGGCCCACTGCTGCGCGACCGCGATCGGGTGGATTGGGTCATCGGAGGCCCCCACCACGCCCATCGGTCGCGCCAGTCGCCCCAATTCGGCTGCAGTCGGGCCCGCATACCCCGCGGCCTCATCCATCGCGTCGGGCAGTGCGGGCCACTGCCGGCTCCAGGAGCGAGCCAGTTCGTCGGCCAGCCACGGTGGGCTCGACGACCTCATCGCCGCGGTAGTGGCAGCCAGTCCGTCGCGGCGCAGCAGGGCGGCCGTGTGCCGGGCGGACAGTGCCGCCGGCGCGGCATCGGAGGTCCCGGTCCATGGCGGCAGCACCGCGAGCACGGCGACGACGCGATCGGGATTGGCCAGCGCCCACCTGGTCGCAACCGCCGCGCCGATCGACACCCCGCCGACGGCGATCGGTCCGGCCGCCGCCGCCTCGTCCAGCGCCTGCAGGTAACCCGACACCAGGTGATCCGGCCGTGGCGGCACCGCGACCACGATCGCACCCGCCTGCTCCAGGGGGGAGGCGAAGGCGCGCTGAAGGTAGTCCTCGTCCGAGCCCGTCCCGGGCAGCAGGACCGTCGACACCGCGAACAGGTCTACCGCCATCGGTTGATGGTGCCCGTGGGCGGTCGGTGACCAGCCGGCGGGTGGGCTTCGTGGCGCTGCCGAACCAAGAGGGCTACCGTTGCTGGAGCGCCACCACCACCGCGTGCGTCTGAGTCGTGTACGCGGGAAGCGACAACAGGAGTGACCATGGCTGCGGCCGAAGGTTTTGTACGCCGTCTCACCCGCCGACTGGTGGAAAGCACCGAAGTGCGCGATGCCGAGGAGCTCAGCGGGATGGCCGCCAGCACTGGGGCCCACCGCGCCATCGACTGTCAGCGCGGCCAGGAAGTCACCATGATCGGCACCCTTCGCAGCGTCCAGACCAACGCCAAGGGATGCTCCGGCGGCGTGCAGGCCGAGTTGTTCGACGGCACCGACACGGTGATGCTGGTCTGGTTGGGCCAGCGGCGAATCCCCGGTATCGACAGTGGCCGGACGCTGCGTGTGCACGGCCGGTTGGGCATGTTGGAGAACGGGAGCAAAGCGATCTACAACCCGCACTATGAGATCCA
>CAIWCQ010000235.1 GCA_903911165.1 uncultured Actinomycetes bacterium
AAGGCCGGCCTGTTGGGTTTGACCAGGTCAATGGCCGCGCAACTTGGGCCCGAAGGAATCCGGGTGAACGCGGTCTGCCCAGGCTTTATCCGTACCCCGATGCTGCAGGTGGCGATTGATATCGACGAGGTTCGGCAGGGTTTCGAGCAGGCGGCGCCCCTGGGTCGGCTGGGCCGACCGACAGAAGTGGCGGCCGCGGTGGTCTTCCTGATGTCGTCCGGCGCGTCGTTCATCACCGGCGCGCATCTCGTTGTCGACGGGGGAGTGACCAGCAGGCACGCGTGAGGACCCGTTCGGATGAGGGACTTACGTCTCTGGTGCTAGGCCACCGATCCGGCGAGAGTGGAGCCCGATGAGTGCGAACTTTCCTGATCCTGAGACGCTTCGCACCGCGCTCACTCTGTCCGGCAGGGCGCCGTCGTTCCACAACTCTCAGCCCTGGCGTTGGCGGGTGGAGCCGGACCGCCTGCACCTCTACGCCGATCCGGACCGCCACCTGCCGCACGCCGACCCCGATCGACGGGACTTGCTGGTCAGCTGTGGGGCAGCCCTGCATCACTGCACCGTCGGACTGGCCGCGATGGGCTGGCATGCCCGGGTTGGTCGGCTGCCGGAGGTGGCCGACGTCGACCACCTGGCGACCATCGAGATGGTCCCGCAGCGCCCTGGGGAACTCGACGTGATGCTGGCGGCGGCGATCGACCGGCGCCGCACCGACCGGCGTCGTTACAGTTCCCGGTTGGTTTCGCGGGGCGACATCGCACTCATGGGTGCCCGGGCGGCGCGGGCCGGGGTGATGCTGCGCCAGATCGAACTGCTGCCGCGGCTGCGCCAGATCGTTGCCGAGTCGGCCTTGAAACACGCCGCCGACCCCGACTACCTCGCCGAGCTGAGCGCGTGGAGCGGGCGCTACGGATCGGTGGACGGGGTCCCGGCACGCAACGCCCCCGACCCCGACCCGCTATCACCCATGCCGGCCCGGGTGTTCGCCGCGCCGGAGTTATGCCAGTCGCCGCAGGGTTCGTCGGGCGAGGACAACGCGGTCGTCATCGCGCTGGGTACCGAAGCCGACGACGACATGGCCCGGTTTCGGGCCGGTGAGGCCACCAGCCTGGTGCTGCTCTCGGCGACCGCGATGGGTCTGGCCTCCTGCCCGGTGACCGAACCGCTGGAGATCGCTGAAACCCGCGAGGCGGTCCGCGCCGATGTGTTCGGCAACGCCGGCTACCCGCAGATGCTGCTGAGGATCGGGTGGGCACCGGTCAACGCCGAGCCTTTGCCGACGACCCCGCGCCGTCCGCTGGCCGAGATTGCAGAGTGGGTCGGCGCCCCTGATCCGATCCGATCTGCACTGGCCTGACTGGCGCGGCGGCACTGATTTCACGGACCGGATTAGATCTGGCCGAATTCGCTTGGCTGAGAAAGCATTTCGATGAACTCCCGAACCCGCCGGGGGTCATCGAGGCAATACCGCGCCGCGGTGGCCCGGTCGCCATCCTCGCTGTGCCGGAC